>CAIJIZ010000219.1 GCA_903820735.1 uncultured Pirellula sp. | reverse complement strand
CAGAGAGATCTCCGTGAACTCTGTGACTCCGTGTTTCCAAAGTCCGCGCAAGGTAGGCTGCTTGGTCTGTGGGTCCTTTTTTGAAACACAGAGACACAGAGGCACAGAGAGATCTCCGTGAACTCTGTGACTCCGTGTTTCCAAAGTCCGCGCAAGGTAGGCTGCTTGGTCTGTGTGTCTTTTTTTGAAACACAGAGACGCAGAGGCACAGAGAGAGGGCAGGGGAGGGTGAGAGAGGGTCGGACTGATTATTCTTTTGCGGCAGGTTTCTTCAGGAACGGTACCGGCTTGAGTTCGATCGTTTTCACCGATTGAAGATAATCCAAGGTCCCTTGCGATTTCTCTCCGCCTACTTGTGCGTGAAAATGCAAGCTGAACCCGTGGGGGCCTTTGGCATCGATAAGGTTCGGTTGCAGGGTCAAGAAGCTGCGAACCACTTCGGTTAGCCCTTGCATCGCCGCGCAGAAAATGTCGATACGAGCAGAGCGACTAAGCAGGAACTCGACGATGTCATGACGGCCCATGTGCGAAGCGCCTCCGAGTGCGGTCTCCCAATCGCCTGCCCCCCAATCGATGCTTGCGTTGATCAGACCTGGTTCGCGGTCAAGGAGTTTGCGGGTCATGTCCAAATCGGAGTGGGCGAAAATGATAAAGTCTTGGGCGAGAAGTCGGTTGATTTGTTCTTTTTTCCAAGCCGGCTTGAACTTGGGTGGTTCGTAGTCCCGTTCAAAGGCGCTTTCGATTGGGGTGTTAGACGCAGCGGGTGGTGCGGGTGTGGCTGGTTCTTGGGCAAGGAGCGGATGATCGGTCCGCAGGCACAGCGCTGCGCTCGAAAGGATGCCGGCCACGCTGGCCGATTTGGCAAAGAAATTTCTGCGGGTGGAGTGTTGCGATCCCGATTGCATTTGCGTAAGTGCTTCGGAGCCAATGCTTTCGACCACCGAGTTGCAGTTAAGGGATGTGTAGAGTTCTTCGTTTTGCATAGGAAATAAGCTCGGTTAGGGGTTAGGCCGTCATGGGATAGAGAATCATAGCATTGTTGGTAGTGGCAATAAACCTTTTGGGAAAGAGTTGGGCTTTTCGGGGGACTTGGTACTATTAACGGTGTCGGTTTCTGACTTGAACCTCTCGTGATGCAGCATCTTGGGGGCAATATCGAGCGGAGTGGCTGACGCATGAAATTTGATTTCGGCTATGACTTGATAGGATTGGATAAGCCACGCATATGAACGTACAGTTTCTCGAGCATTTAGCCCAAGCCAATCGATCGATGCAGGATGCGGGGACATTTAAGCGGGAGAGGATCATCGATTCGGCTCAAGGAACGATGGTCAAGCTTTCTGATGGCAAAGAGTATTTGAACCTTTGCGCCAACAACTACTTGGGGCTAGCGCAGGATCCTCAAGTCCGCCAAGCGGCCGACGATGCGCTTGGGCGTTGGGGCTACGGAATGGCTTCGGTTCGATTTATTTGTGGTACGCAGACCATTCACAAGCAGTTAGAAAGCCAACTCAGTGGATTCCTCGGGTTTGAAGATACGATCTTGTACAACTCGTGCTGGGACGCCAACGGCGGGTTGTTCGAAACGATCCTTGGAGCAGAAGATGCGATCATCTCTGATGAGCTCAATCACGCCAGCATTATCGACGGAATTCGGTTGTGCAAAGCCCAACGATTTCGATACAAGAACAATTCGATGGATGATTTGCGAGCGAAATTAGAGGAAGCAAAGTCTGCGCGGTTTCGATTGATTGCTACCGACGGAGTGTTTTCGATGGACGGAACGATCGCGAACTTGGCGGGTGTATGCGAGTTGGCAGATGAGTACGATGCGATGGTGATGGTCGATGATTCCCATGCAGTAGGTTTCGTTGGGGCTACTGGTCGCGGTTCGCACGAGCATTGCGGCGTAGCGGATCGGATCGACATCATGACAGGGACGCTAGGCAAAGCCCTTGGAGGGGCGAGTGGTGGGTACACCTCGGGCAAAGCCGAGATGGTGGAGTTGTTGCGACAGCGATCTAGAACGTATTTATTCTCCAACACAATTGCACCTCCGGTGGTAGCCGGTGCGATTCGGGCTTTGGAATTGCTGCAAGAGTCCACGGCACTGCGCGATCAGTTGGAATCGAACACAGTGTTCTTCCGGTCTGAAATGCAACGACTTGGAATTTCTATTCTCGATGGGGTGCACCCAATCGTGCCTGTGATGATCTACGATGCGTCGCTAGCTGGAAAAGTAGCGCAAGGGATGTTGGGTGAAGGAATCTATGTGATCGGTTTTTCGTATCCGGTGGTTCCGCAAGGCAAGGCGCGGATTCGCACGCAAGTCTCCGCTGCGCATTCCCGAGATCAGCTTGCGCATGCCGCAGAGAGTTTCCGTAAAACGATTGCTAGCGCAGCGAGTTGAGCATGAGTGAATCGAAGCCATCGGCACAAGGGATCGAAGGTTCGCAAGCCGAGCAATGGAAACTAGCGAGTGTCCAGTTGCTTGGGCACTTGCAGCGACTCGGCGTTCACTTTTTGCCCAAGTCGATGGGTGATCCTCGCGAGATGTTCCCCGATTGGGTGCTTGAAACGCCCCCGGGTGCAAAATCCCCGGGTGCGAAATCCCTGGTGGGGCAGTTACCCGGTGGGCAATCACACAGTGGACAGTCACACAGTGGACAGTCACACAGTGGACAGTCACACAGTGGACAGTCACACAGTGGACAGTCACACAGTGGATTGTTGCAGGGTAAGGGTGCAACCGATAGCCCAGCGGGGGCGCCGCCCGTGCCTGTGGCTGGGGCTGTGCCTGTGGCTGTGGCTGGGGCTGGGAATGCGAGTTCAAAAGATTCACAAAGTGCAACGAGTGGCAGTTCGCTAGGAGCGAACCGATCGGCTTCAAGCGTTCCTGTTCGTCAGCAACCCGCACCTCTTTTTACGCGATCTGCGAAGACTGTTGCTCAGATACAAGTCGAACCGACGGCTTGGACTCAAGCTTCGTTGCCGGTTCTCGACCGCAATGCGTCCTTAGAGACTCTTGTTCAAAGAGTGGGCGAATGTCGATTGTGCAGCAACATCGTTTGTCAAAGGGAGAAACCGGTCTTTGGAGCCGGGCCGGCAAATGCTCGGATAGTTCTTGTAGGAGAAGCTCCGGGCGCTGAGGAGGATCGCAGTGGAGTTCCTTTTGTGGGTGAAGCGGGCAAGTTGTTAGACAAAATCCTCGCGGCGAGTGGGATACAACGCGAGCAAGTCTACATCATGAACACGCTCAAGTGCCGTCCACCGGTGAACCGTACGCCGACGGAAGCCGAGATGGAGAACTGTCGGCCGTTTTTCGAAGCGCAGCTTGAGGTATTACAACCCGACTACATCATTTGCTGGGGGGTCGTTGCCATGAAAGCGGTGCTTGGGACTAATGAGCCGATCGGCAGGGTGCGAGGCAGGTTCTATCGTTATCATCAGGCCAAAGTTTTGGTGACTTACCATCCGTCTTATTTGTTGCGGACACCGGAAGCAAAAAAGGAAACTTGGTTGGATATGCAGATGCTGATGCGGGATCTTGGGATCCCGATCCCGAGTAGCGGTGCGACAACGGGCAATGGATCGGTCGGTAATCGTCCTAACAAGGGAAGTTCGTAGGGTGGAGTTCTTTTTTTGGTATGAACGGTTGGGAGGAAATTCCTGCGAGCCGTCAAAATCGTCAAAAAGAGGGACTTTGCGGAAACCTTGTGTTTCCCTTGAGGGCGTTTGTCGATTATCTTAAAGACAGATACTAGCTTGCTATTTAGTTAGCCAGCTTACGTCACGGCCTACTCACCCCGCACCCCTCCCCCTTCCGATAACCTCACGTGCCTTGTGCGAGGCGCTCCCACCTATGAGGCCAACAGCAACGATGAGATGTTCGGTCGATCGTGTCTTTGACCCTAGTGACGCCAACACGTGTTGTGCGAGGAAAAGCAGTTCGTGCTTCGCACGGTTTGCCAATAGGACATCCGCAAAGGGCATAGCGGTTGCTGCATCGATCTTCGCGATCGTTCTCGGATGCACATGGGGGCTTGAGAGTGCGGAGCCGGCGGGTGAGACGAGTTCACCTGCTCCCAAGATGCTTGATCCTCAAATGTCAGTGAAGTTTGAGTTGGACATCCAGCCGATCCTCACAGCTCGAGGTTGCAATTCGGGGCCATGTCATGGAAAGTCGCGGGGGCAAAACGGATTTGCTTTATCACTCCTAGGATTTGATTCGGATATGGACTTTCGTTCGATCGTCACCGACGGTCGTGGGCGAAGAGTCGCGGCGGCGGCTCCCTTCGAGAGTTTATTGTTGCAGAAGGCCACGGGGGTGGTTCCTCACGGTGGGGGGCAGAAGATCGAGCCGGGCTCTCCCGACTACCATACACTTGCCCAGTGGATAGCGGGCGGTTTTCAACGAGTATCATCGGCGGACCCGACGCTGGTTCAAGTGACGATGTCCCCGGCACCCAAGCCATTGTTGCCGGGGGAAGAGTTGGCATTGCAGGTCACTGCCAGTTACAGCGATGGTACGACCCGCGATGTCACGGCGACGAGTGCTTATCAATCCAATGAACCGGCGATCATACGCGTTGGGGTGGATGGAAAAGTTCGCGCCGGTGCGTTGCCTGGTGAAGCGACGATCATGGCGCGTTACATGGGTAATATCGCCACTTGGAGTTCTGCGATCCCTCGTCCAGATCCCGTTCCGGCAGAGCGTTACGCGAGTTTGCCCAGAGCGAACTTCATCGATGATCATGTTTATGAACGATTGTCTCAGCTCAACATATTACCTAGTGGACCTGCGAGCGATTCTCAGTTTTTGCGTCGCGCGTACATCGATGTGATAGGACGAATGCCTACTGCTGAGGAATCGCGGAATTACTTTGCTGATGCTGAGCCTGGCAAGCGAGAGCGATTGATCGATCGGTTGCTTGAACGACCCGAGTATGCAGACAACTGGGCGAACAAATGGGCGGACTTGTTGCGACCCAATCCGTATCGCGTTGGGATCAAAGCGGTGTTGAGTTTAGATACATGGCTACGCGACGCCTTTCGAAAAAACCTTCCTTATGATCAGTTTGTGCGAGGGTTGTTAACCGCTCGCGGGAGCACTTGGCGAAACGGTGCCGTGACGATTTTTCGGGATCGCCGAGAGCCGGACGAAATTGTCACGATGGCTAGCCAGTTGTTTTTAGGTGTTCGGTTGGATTGTGCGAAGTGTCATCAGCATCCTTTTGAGGTGTATGGTCAAAGCGATTTCTACTCGTTGGCAGCGTTCTTTTCGAGGGTTGGATACAAAGGGACTGGGCTATCACCACCGATCTCCGGTGGTGAAGAAGTCGTATTGGTGAAGAGTACAGGCGTGGTGAAGCATCCGTTGACAGGCAAGCCATTGGCACCACGGATTTTGCGAGGTGCGGAGGTAGAAGTTGCCGAAGGTGAGGATCCGCGGGAGAAGTTAGTCGATTGGATGGTCAGTCCAGAGAATCCGACGTTTGCCAAGGTTGCGGTCAATCGGGTGTGGGCGGAGCTATTTGGAGTCGGCATCGTCGATCCCGTGGATGATTTGCGGGCGACGAATCCTCCGAGCAATCCGAAGTTGCTAGATGCTCTTGCGGATCATTTTCGAGAAGTGAAGTACGACCAGAAAGCGTTGCTGCGAACGATTTTGAAGTCGCAGGTTTACGCGTTAGCTTCTGAACCCAACGAGACGAACCGGGGAGATCATCGCAATTATTCGAGGCACTACCGCCAGCGGTTACGAGCCGAAGTTCTTGCGGATGCGATTTGCGACATTACCGAAGTGTCCAGTCAGTTTTCTGGGGCTGCAACGGGTACGAGAGCGATGCAGTTGTGGACGGTGCGAACCGAGTCCGAGATTCTCGATGCCTTTGGTCGCCCGGATCCGAATCAAGATCCCCCGTGCGAGCGGATTCCAGAATCGACGGTTGTTCAAGCGTTGCATTTGATGAATGCCCCGAACATCGCTTCGAAGCTCACTTCTGATGCAGGGTTGTGCAAGCGGTTAGCAGAATCGGACCGAACGGCACAGCAGTTGGTCGAGGAGTTGTATCTGATAAGTTTTTCGCGGCTTCCAACTGCCCAAGAGCAAACCGATCTGGTAGCTGAATTTGAAAAACCCAACAATGATCGTCGGAAACTGGTCGAAGACATCCTCTGGTCGATGCTTAACTCTCCCGAATTCACCTATAAGGACTGAATGATGCTCCGAAGAAATTGGCTCCAACTCGGGGTCGCTGGCTTGGCCGGTGGAAGTTTCTCGAATTTGTTGAAGCTGCGAGAGGCTTGTGCATCCGATCGACCGGGTCAAAAGTCCCCTTCGAATTGCATTTTGATTTGGATGGATGGGGGGCCCACGCATTTCGAGACGTTTGATCCGAAGCCTGAGGCACCGGTGGAGATTCGGGGTGAGTTTCAGGCGATTGAGACGAACGTATCGGGGATTCAGATTTGTGAGCACTTACCAAAGCTTGCGAGTATCGCCCACAAGTACGCCATTGTTCGGTCGGTGTGTCACAACCAAGGGAACCATGGAGCGGGAAATCACTACATGATGACCGGAGCACCTCCGCGAATTCCGGTTGGTTGTGGGGCTTTTGTGAGTTTTCATCCATCGATGGGATCGGTAGCAGCAAGGGAGAGGCAAGCTCCGCATGGGGTACCACCTTATTTCTCGATGCCGAGCATGTCTCGTTCGGGGGGTCCGAATTTTTGGGGGGCAAAGTATGCGCCGTTTGTGGTCGGGGGTGATCCGAACAATAAGCACTTTAGGGTGCGTGATGTGGAACT
>CAIJIZ010000218.1 GCA_903820735.1 uncultured Pirellula sp. | reverse complement strand
TCGGTGCACATACGCTTCGGCTTCGAGCGGCACATCAAAGTTCACCACATGGGAGATATCATCGATATCGATTCCTCGAGCCGCGATGTCAGTTGCAACAAGCACCCTTACCTTTCCATCGCGAAACCCATTGAGGACTCGTTGCCTTGCGTTTTGTGAACGCCCTCCATGAATGCCCTCCGCCGAGACTCCTGCATCCATCAATGACTTAAACAACCTGTCGGCTCCATGTTTCGTTCGGACGAAAACAAGCACCCTTGATTTCGTGTTGTCCTGTAGGAATCGATCAAGCAATCTGCGCTTGTTATCCCGATTGACAAACATCACCGTTTGCTTGACTCTGTCCGCCGTCCTCGACGGAGGAGTAACCATCACAGTGACGTGATGATGTAGAAGCGTGCTGGCCAATGCCTCGATCGGAGCTGGCATGGTCGCGGATAGGAAAACCGACTGACGCCGTCGAGGCAGGAGCCGAACAATCTTTTGAACGTCCGGCATGAATCCCATATCAAGCATCCGATCGGCTTCGTCGAGGACGAAATACTGCAACTTTTCGAGATTGCAATAGCCTTGCGAGATCAGGTCTAGCAACCGCCCCGGAGTTGCGACAACGATATGAACACCCTTGGACAAGGCTGCCACTTGAGGACGTTGCCCGACCCCTCCGAAAACCGTCGTGTGACGAACTTTGGTATGCCTACCGATATCTCGAATATTCTCAGAAATTTGGACTACCAACTCGCGGGTTGGTGCAAGGATCAGGCCGACCGGTTGGCAACGCGTGGCGTATTGATCGAGTTGATGGATCGCTTGGAGAATCGGGATCGCGAAAGCTGCAGTTTTTCCCGTGCCGGTCTGAGCACAGCCGAGCAAGTCTTTCCCGGCGAGAAGTGGCGGAATCGCCCCCTCTTGGATCGGAGTAGGGGTGACGTACTGCAACGACCGAAGCGCAGACTGAATCTCCGGAATAATCGGTAGGTCGGAAAAAGTAATAGACACAGACGCCTCGAAGCCCTTCAGCAAACCGCTGTTATTGAGCATACCGCCGAGCGAACTCTGACGATAATGAGCAACCGCACGTTGGGTGTAATAAGGTGGAATTCTAAGCTGATCGGCGAAATCCCATAAGTGCAAATCTTCTTAAAGCCCAATAACGCCTTGGCAAAAGCCTTGAAGAAAACGACTGGGTCAATCGCCTAATAGACGATCTGGGTTCGCACTTGAAGGTGATCGGTCTCACCCATGGTTCCAAAACGATCCAACCAAGTATGTCCCCAGCCTATACCGAACTTCGCATGCCGAGTGGCCCACCAGTTGGTTCCAAAGTAGGTCTTGTAAAACTCCCCGCCCTGAATGATGTCGTCTTCTAAATCGACATTCGAAAACCGGCCCACAAGTTCAATAGCTCCGTATTGATGCTTCGGAATGATCCGCCTCGCATATCCAACTGTTCGGTCATACGGACGAGACTCACCTGTCAATACCCAACTCGTAACCACGTAACATCCATAGAAATCCGGATTGCCGGAAGTATTCGAGTTTATCCAACTCGGAATGTACTCAGCCAACGCGGAGAACGGTCCACGGTTCCAGAGAAGCTCCAAACCAAAGTTCCAAGCGTAGTTCGACGGTATCCCGCCGGTATCGACATAGTTGCTCGTCACGTTCGATTCCGGCCGACCCTTGAGTCGATTCTGCCCATCGGAAGGCATGTTGTATCGACCTGCCAATCCAAGATGGAAATAATCTCGGTCTTCATTGAGATCCCAAAGTAACCCAGTCGTTCGAAACGTAACATCTGTGCCGTTATTGATGAAGCTCGACGGCGCAATTCCCCAGTCTTGATCGTAAACACCAATTGCTGCGGTCGCCCGGTGATCCTCCCCAAGCACTCTATTCAATCGAATACCAGAATTTCGAGACACGAAGAACGGGCTTAACACCCGTTCTTGCGCTGGCAAGTTCGCAGCGTCTCCGACCATTTCATAAGCAAACGTTTCCTTCAGCTTACCGACCGATAGAGTTGTCTCTGGTCCGCCTATTGGAGCCGTGACCGCCAAATCGGTCAGATTCCACAGTTGCTCAGGATCGGTATCGAATCCTTTGTACTCGGCTGCAAGCAAATAACCTAACTTGTATTCTCCCCCAATCTTTCCTCTCGCCATAAATCGAATCGCTCGGTCATCGAACTGATCGACTTGCTTTCCAACTTGGCTCAAACTCGCAGCGTCTTGGCCGAATGCGTTGTAATCTCCGATGACAACAAATCCGGGAATCATTGATATCCAATGCTGATCGACATTGAGACTTTGAGTTATCTGCGGAGGTATGTCTGGAATCAGGTATTGTGGAGGTGGTTCATCAGAAGTCGGCGCAGTGAACTCACCCCGAGGCGGGGCTGGATCCGACTCGATCGACTGTGCAAGTGCATTCGCGGTGAAGGCAGAGGAAAGGGTAAGTGCCGCAAGGCTTGCCCCAAACGCACGATGGAACCTTCTCATCGTTTTGCTAGACAGATTCTTTCCCATGAGAAATCCTTTCGTGGGCGCACATCCCTGAGCGTGCCTTAAAACTGGCACTTTAAGTAATATCCCCTTAATCGGAATAATTCCCCCGATTCGATCACCTAAACCCCTAGCAGCTAATCAGTCCTCGCTTCTGGAAAACTCGACCCAGCTTACCGGCTCACCGCGCACCGGCTAACCGAAAAACTCGGGCAACTAGAAAAACTACTGGCCAATACGGCTTACAAAGTCAGTTCAGCTTTGCACCTTCGTCAGTGAGATAATCAACCTTAGGCGTTACCCAATATTTGTCTCTGGTGATGTCTTCGACCATTAGACGACGAACATTGCCACCGTCATATCTTGGGTCTTACATGTCTGGAATGGCTTCATACGGAGGAACCAATTAATTTATTCGTGCGAAGCCAATGATGTAGAGAGAAGCGAGAAGACCTACTCGGGCAAAGCGGAAGGATCACGCAAACGATATTTAAATCCCCAGAAGGGGCAACCTGGCGAGATTTTAAGGAAGCAGGAGTCAAAGTGCTTCTCGATTCACTTGACGCTATGGATCGAAGGCTGTTCACGATTCTTCCATTCCACTACCAGATCGCGAAGTAAGTCATTGCGTCAGGCCTCTTTTAATAAGGGATGATCGGCTAGAGCCGACCCGAGCATTTAATCCGGGGGCCATCAGCCGGTGGTTACCGAAGCGCACCACCGACGACTTTATGGAAGTACCATGCGTTTCACATATTACGCTTTGCGACGACGGCGGCTCAAACCACCCGCAACGAGCAATCCAGCCACTACCAATCCCGAAGCTGGCTCAGGTACTGCCCCAACAGTGTTAATCGTGATGAGCCCACCGGACAAAGCTGAACTTAGCAAAGCAGTAGCCCCCGCCGATCCGAAGTAATCGTACTCGGATGATCCAATCGTCAACTGATAAGTACCTGAAACACCCGCTGCAGCGGTCAGATTCAGCACCAACCAATAGCGAGTTCCATCCTGTGCAAAGTCGTTCCCACTTAACGTAAGATCATTGTAGTTGTAAGTGTCGTCTGTCCAATTCATTGTGGACACCGATGCGGGATTCGATGCGTTACTGGTAGTGGTGTAGAAGTCCTCTTGGAAACTATCGCCTGCAAAGATGTAGTTTCCACTCCAGGTTGGCAATAACGGCGGACTTGTGAAAGACAAGCCCGCATTGGGACCTGTCACCGCAGTCAAAATGAATTCCGTCTGCAGATAGTTGATCGCCTGGGTCGAAGTCCAGGTGAGCGTTACCGTACCGGTTTGACCGGCATTGATTGTCGCATTGGTCGCACTCATGACCACCACCCCTGAGTAACCGCTGGACGTGGATGCCAAAAGGCAAACCATCGAAAGCGTCGCTTTGGCAATCCACAAATAAACACCACCACTCGCACGGTTCGTGCACATAGCTAAACCTGAATTCTTTCTTGTCGAAAACGAAATGAAACTACTTCAAAAGATCAATCCGTGATCAACAAGCCAGATCCAAGCTGGCGTCCTAGCGCGCGTCGGACGTAGATAACATCCGACCCGTTGACAACCCCATCTCCATTGAGGTCGTAGTTGGCGTTGTACGGAACCGTCGTTATTGCGTTGGCCGTCACGAGGGCTACATCCGTCGCATCGACTTTTCGGTCTCCGTTGGCGTCACCAAAAAGACGATAGAAGAAGAATTTGGTTTCGTACAGTCCATCATTGTTGAGGTCCACACCAAGCGTAAAGTATCCATCCCCATTGCTGGTGTTCTGGCTAGCACCAAGTCCTGAAGGACCGTAATCGAGCTTCAACTGATTCCCGACGACAGATACCACCGACGGTGGAATGGCGACATTCGAAGCCCCATCTCCGGTTAAACTCGACTTGGTCAACTGCAATCTCGAAAGATTCGACGCCAGGGTGTTTGCAACGGTGCTATTTGCTAGTGTCAAATCGATGTAACGAACGTAAGATCGCTGCGTTTGCCCCTTGGACAGATCAAATCCAGTCACATCGGTCGTGATGGTCAAGACAAAGTTCTGAGTCACGTTACCGTTGACTCCATTGTTTGCTTGCAGCGTTAATGGATAGTTACCCGCAGTTCCTGCCGCCGCAGTTCCTGAGAGCAAACCTGTGGCAGGATTGAACGTGACTCCGGTCGGAAGCGTGCCTGAAATGGACAGTGCCGGTGCCGGTGTGCCAGTGGCCTTTACGGTCAGTCCGCTGAGAAGTCCTTCAGCAAGTGTCATCGCCGTTGGGCTGGTGAAAACCGGTGTAACGCCGACAGTAAGCTGAGCGGAATTGGTATTCGCGGATCCTTGGGTGTTGGTAAACACCGCACGATAGTACCGTCCATTGTCACCAGCCGATGCACTGAAACTATATGTCGTGCTCGTAGCTCCGCTCACATCGGTCCAATCGGTTCCATTGACACTCGATTGCCACTGGACGCTAGGCAAAGGGTTTCCGCTTGCTGCTGCGCTAAAGCTTGCCGTCTGGCCCGCTTCGACTCCAGTATTAGACGGATGGGACGTTACGCTTGGGGCACTTAGGCTCGAAACATTAAGGGTCGCAACTGTCGAATTGGTACTTGCCACGCTATTCGTGAATACCGCGCGATACTGGTTTCCATTGTCACCAGAAACAGTTGAGAAGCTGAAGGTCGTGTTGGTAGCACCCGAGATATCGCTCCAGCTTGAGCCACCATTGGTACTGACTTGCCATTGGACCGTCGGGGACGGATTGCCAATCGCAGCGGCAGTAAAGCTAGCAGTCTCTCCAGCGTTAACCGTCGTGCTGCTCGGGTTCTGCGTGACGCTCGGTGCATAGTTGACCGTCAACGTTGCTGCATTGGTC
>CAIJIZ010000217.1 GCA_903820735.1 uncultured Pirellula sp. | reverse complement strand
CTGCAACGGTTGTGTGTGCCGTGAACGTTGTGTGTGCGAGAAACAAAGCGATTTAAGCCGAGTCATTCTGCCAAAACCAATGTGCCATAATTCAAATTCCATGTCAACAATTTGGGCTAAAAAATCTTCCGGCACACCAGGCTAAAAACACCGCCTACAGTTCAGAAATGCAAGCAATAACCACCTGCCTATGCTTTGGTGTCGCTTCCGTCAAAGGCTCCATTGAGCCTGACTGCTATAGCCTGTCCTGCGAATGAGACTGAAAACGCTTCAGAACACTTGGCTTTACGCTGAAATCATCTCATATTCAATGAAAAAATGTGGTTTTCAGGGTATACTTGGAGCGTCGGAGGAAGACGGCATGCAAACGAAATGCGCCAACTTGAAAATCGTTTGATTGCTTACAGCAAACTACCGAAAGACCGGCTGCATTTAATTCACTCGAGGAAAGACTTGGGATACGATGAGCTCCATTCCAAACAAGAATATTCGGTTACCAGAATCACTCGACAAGCAGCTAAACGCATTCCGCAATAACTTGCGACGAATCAAGGTTTCGGAAAGCATCGGATTGGCGATTACAGGTATTCTGATTGGCTTCCTAATTGTCTTCTCCATTGAACGATGGGTCGAATTGCCTTCATGGGCAAGATGGACTGCTTGGATCTTAGCTGCCATTAGCATTGCGACGATTCCTTGGTGGCTACAACGTTGGGTATTCCGATACCAAACCCACGCTTCGCTAGCGAAACTCATGACTCATAAACTCCCAACCTTGGGTGATTCCTTATTGAGTGCCATTGAACTTGCTTCTAACCCTCAAGAACAGCAACGCTCACCCGCGCTCTGCCGTGCTGCACTCGAACAAGTCGCGTCTGTTGCAGCTAAGCAGAACCTAAACCAAGCAACACCCACCAGCTATTACAAACACTGGCTCACTTTTGCGGGTGTTCTATCGCTGATCACAATTGGATTGTCATTAGTGTATCCCTCCGCTGCCGCTAATTCTTGGGCTCGTTTTCTTTCGCCTTGGCGTTCTATCGAACGCTTCACCTTTACGAAGCTTGGTGAACTTCCATCGCAGTGGATTGTTCCTCACGGAGAATCGATTACCCTTGCAGTTCCCCTAATGCATACATCGGACTGGAAACCCAATTCCGCCCAACTCTGGTTACCAGGAACGCCGGCGCTTAAAAGTAATCTACAAGCGGATTGCTATAAGTTTGAACTTCCTCCAATGATCCGCCCCACGGAAATACAATTGAGGATTGGTGACGCGACACCTCGAATTCAAATTGAGCCAACGACGCGTCCGGAACTTCTCGCTGCACAAGCAAAAGTCAGACTCCCAGATTATCTACAAATCTCGGAACCTATCACCAAAGATATACGCAGCGGCTCTATCAGCTTAGTCGAAGGCTCCAAATATACCGTCGAAGGAGAGGCTTCTCGGGAGCTTCGATCCGTAACACTCGACTCAAATCCACTTCATGTACAAGCCCAACGCTTCGACTCGGAGGAGCTGAAGGACTCCCAATCATCAGCTCACTCCGTTCGCTGGACTGACCAACTTGGACTCACGTCGAAATCACCATTTCCTCTGAATGTAACGATCCACCCAGACGAAGAGCCTACGATCTATACAGAAGGAATGCCTCGTGCAAAAGTTCTTTTGGAATCCGAACAACTGAAATTTCTTGTTCACGCCTCCGATGATTTTGGAGTCAAACAGGTCGGATTGGATTGGCGAACGGCCGAAGGGGCGGTCGGAACAACTAAGACATCCGGTGAACAAGTACTTATCGCAGGTGGGGCATCAAGCCAACGAGTTGATGCAGACGCAATTTTCCAAGCAAGTTCCATGGGAATTGCCCCACAACCACTCGAAGTACGTGTCTTCGTAGAGGACTATCTACCAGGTAGGAAACGAGTTTATTCTAACCCGTTCTTACTCATGGTGCTCAATCCCTCAGATCATGCTCTATGGGTTCTTCAACAGTTCAACCGATGGCAACGGGAAGCTCTCGAAGTTCGAGATCGCGAATTGCAACTCCTTGAGACTAATAAAAAACTTCGCTCTCTTTCCGAAGACAAACTCTCCGATCCGGATGTGATCAAACAAATTGAGCAACAAGCATCTGCGGAAGGTGCGAACGCACGACGCCTATCCAACCTAACCCAACGAGGCGAAGACTTATTAAGACAAGCCTCTCGCAACTCAGAAATTGGAGTTGGACACCTCGAAAAGTGGGCTGAAATGCAAAAGATCCTCAAGGAAATCTCCGCAAGCCGGATGCCTTCAGTTGCCAACCTTTTAAAGCAAGCCGCAAAAAACGCCAACCCATCGGCCCCAAGCTCGCAACCAAATGAACCTCCAAAAATTGCCGGTACTAATCGAAATGATTCGACATCGAGTCCCAGCCAACAAGAACCTGAAAACAACAATAAACCGACTCCGAACACACCGCGAGTTGTTGACTCCGAATCAACGCAACAACCCGATACCAACAACGAAAACAAAGAGGACCCTGCCAAGAAGAAACCGTCCAGCGGTAGCCTTGGTCTTCCTACAACGACCCTAGCCGGTGCTAAGTCAAATCAAAATCAAGATCCTCCGCCACCTTCTCCTGAAGCCATCGAGCAAGCGGTCGAACAACAACTTGCACTTCTGGAAGAATTCGACAAAGTGTCCGAAGAACTCAACAAAGTTATGGCAAACCTGGAAGGAAGCACTCTCGTTAAACGCTTCAAGGCTGCCGCACGAGAACAGATCGCGGTGGCTGACTCTGTAAGCACCACCGTCCCAAATGTTTTTGGGTCTCGCGCAAAGAAATTCAAATCCGAGGATCGCGAAGCACTCGACCAACTCTCCGCTCGAGAGAACAACGCACTGAACAACGTCGGACAAATTATCGATGATCTCCAAGCGTTTCACGAACGACGACCTATGGTCAAATTCCGAGATGTTCTCGACGACATCCAAAAAGAAGATCCCGTGGCAGGCTTGAGAAAACTCTCCTCCGAAGTTCTTGAGCAACAAGGCGTAGCTATCGCCGAAGCCGAATTCTGGTCTGATACCTTCGACCGATGGGCCGAAGACCTGGTCGATCCAGCCGCAAAAGGACAATGTCCTGGTGGTAAATCCAAAGGTTCATTACCCCCCTCTATCGTCCTCGAAGTTATGCAAATTCTCGAAGGCGAAATGAATCTTCGTGAACGGACCCGAGTCGCCGACCAAGCAAAACCCGCAGCACCCGCTGAACAGTATCAGAAGTCTGTGGATGAACTCGGAAAATCCCAATATCAACTCCGAGATCGAATCGCCGCTGTCGCTGACCGAATCGCTGAACTACCCAATGCAGATGAAGAGTTCGGTAAAGAAATCGAACTCATGCAACAAGTCGAACTAGCGATGAACGATGCGGCAAATATCCTTAAGCGTCCTGATACTGGTAAAGCAGCCGTTGCTGCGGAAACGGAAGCAATCGAACTGCTTCTATCAAGCAAACGAATCAATCCAAAGAGCGGTGGAGGAGGCGGAGGTTCCAATCCAGGAGGTGGTGGCTCAGGGGACACCTCTGACGCTGCAATTGCTATGGTCGGTCCCGGGGTCAACGAAAAAGAAATTCGCGAGGACCACCCTATCGAACAATCTACGGGAACCTCGTCCTCTAATCTGCCCGAGGAATTCCGTTTCGGACTCGATCAGTACTTCGAAAGGATCGAACGACGCCAATGATTCCTTCTCAAGCTCAACAGATTTCACGATTAAACCTTAGCAATTACTCGATTCACCCACTTCGAGCCGCCATCGGTGTTTGTTTGCTCTGCTGTAACATTTCACCAACGAAGTGCTTTGCACAAGCGATCGTTCCAGCCGCTCGACTTGCACCCGCAGTGGTCCTTGCTCCAGGCGCCCCCGTCAATAACGATCGCGATCTAGCTGCTCGTCGATGGGTTCGTGGACTCATTCAGCAAGAGCTTCACGCTGTACACAGCCTGTGCAAACTTAATCCGCAACAGGCGAAAGATCTCGTCGACACTATTGAATCCCAATGGAAGTCAAAACTCGCATCAACATTTCGTAGTTACACCGAATCAAACCAACGCGGAGGTGTTGACTTCGAACACAGAGTAGAAAATGCGATGAAAGCTTGGGTACAAGCTTCGGAATCCATAAATCCCGAACAAAAATCAACCTGGGACGAAGAACTAAATAGCCGTAACACACTTCGACAAAAAGTCGTCATCGGAAAAATGATCTCCGATGCAGAGCGTAAATACGGCCTGACATCCACCCAAATGGCCGAAGCCGAGAAGCTTCTTCTCGATCGATGGAAAGAAGCTTGGTGGGTCATGTACCGCCACGGAACAACTCCAGAAACAAAATTCGCATGGATCAGCCCAATCCTTAGCGAATCACAACGTACAGCCGGCGGTGATCCCGGTGGAGTCCGTCAGGAATACTACACCTCCGGTGGAGCTACTGACCTACCATCCAAAAGTCTAAACGAACGTCTCGAAGTCGCAGGTATCACAAGCGACGAATCGATTTCTATCGATCCTATTGCTCCTGCCGCACCAAAACCATGATGCAATCGATCCATAATTCATACGCACAACGACTATTGCTGATTCCAATCTCAATCGCACTGACTGCACAATTTGTCCTAGCTCAATCGCCCAAATCAGCTACGCCGCCTACTGAACCTACGATTTCAAATACAGCTGAAAAGATACCCAGGATTTTTGATCGTAATCCTCCAGAACCCGAGGAAGAAGTCCAAGCTCCCCCTAAAAATGCTATGGTCAACTTCGCAATGGATCCTGACCGCTGGATCGATGTGATCTACAGCCAACTCGGAGGCTCTGAATCTACCTTCGAACAGTTCCAGCGACGCCGCGCGCGAATAGCTCTGAACAGGATTGAGCTGATTTGTGGACTTGACGAACCACTTCGAGAGAAGGTCCAAGCCACTGCGGATCTCGAAATTCAACGTTTTAAAACAGAAGTGCTTACCCTCGCTTCTCAAGCCCCGAGGAACCCAACACAAGAAGAGTACCAAGAGTTCTACAACCGCATCCACAAGTTAACTCAAAAGTATCAACCGCGTGTGCTCAATCAATCTCAACCATCCCTCTGGCAAAAAGTACTAACCTCCAACCTCCAAGATAGCCAACAATCGGCAATCAAAAAAGAAACCGATAAACGAGCTGAATACAGGGAGAAAACTCTTCGTCTAGAAACAATCTTAAGAGTTTCTCGCCGCTTAGGGCTAACCGCGAACCAACGCGAAAAGCTGGAAGCTTACGCTCAATCACAACCTGAGAATTGGAAGACCTTCGAGAGGGCTTGGCAGACGCTTCAGTCCTTCCCCGAAAAGGAGAAACAAAACATTCTCACCAACGAACAAATCCAAGAGCTGAAGAAGGCGTTGGAAACAACTGATGACTTGCAACTCGTAGTCCGTGAATTCGGCGAGGAATGGTAGTGATTTACATACGTTTGCGATCCCTGCATCTCCTGATCCTCATCGTTTGGCTTTCGCTAAACAATCCGTTTGCGATTGCCCAAAATCCACTTCGCGAGAACGCTTTTCAGGGCCAAGCAGTCCCCAGAGAAGTTCGTGAAATATACGAACGAGGCCTACAATGGCTTGAGAATAATCAAGACTCTTCGGGGCGATGGAAAGGTGGTGAGAGCGGGCCCGGAGTCACGGGATTAGCAACCATGGCCTTCCTCGCTTACGGCGAAGATCCGAACTATGGAATGCATAGCGAGATTATCAAGAAAGGTATCCGCGCAATCATCGAAGACCAAAACGCATCCACCGGCTACCTTGGATCAAGTATGTATCACCATGGTTTCGCTATGCTTGCGTTAGCTGAAGCCTACGGTGCTGTCGACGAGCGAAAACTCTGGGAAGGTGTCAGCCGTAAAGAAGGTAAGCATCGGTCGATTGGCGAAGCACTTGAACTCGCAGTGCGTACAGCCATCACCAGCCAAAACAAGAACTCTCTTGGAGCTTGGCGATACTCTCCCGATGCAACCGATGCAGATACCTCCGTGTCAGGATCCGTAATGGTTGGATTACTTGCTGCCCGAAATGCCGGGATCGAAGTCCCCGACAAAGCTATCGATCGCGCAATCGATTACTTCATAACCATGACATCTCCTAGCGGTCAAGTCGCATATGCGGGCGGACTAGGAGGTTTCGACTCATCTCCTGCAAGAGTCTCCATTGCAACACTTGTCTACAGCATCGCAGGCAGAAAAGATCTCAAAGAGTTCAAAGCAACCAGCAGCTACCTTAAGTCGCTTGACTCGAATGAAACGAGCGATCACTACGGCGAATATACAGCGTATTACCGAGCCCAAGCACTCTTCCAATCCGATATTGCGGCTTGGGAGAAGTGGAATAAGAACCTCATTCGTGAGTTAAAAGAAAAACAACGTGGGGATGGTCACTTTGAAGGCAATTACGGAGCACCTGTCGCGACCAGTATGTCGCTCCTTGCCCTCGCTCTGAACTTCCGATTTTTACCTATCTACGAACGCTAACGCTAAGTCGCGAACGCGAGTCCTTCGACAGAATCAGAGGTTCCCACCCTAATGTACCTCTCTAATCCCATCCAATGCTGCAAACCCATGCAACCAATAATACGTAACGCGACTGCTCCACGAAAACTGCTGCATCAAACCTTGGCTCCGCTCGCCATGTGTTTATCAACCCTTTGTGCTATTGGCAAAGCACAAGTCACAGATAGCAAAGATTCTATCGAAAAGGATCCCCTTAGCGTTCTTCGACTCCAAGGAGGCGATACTCTTCGTGGGGCATGGCGAAGTAGTGACCAAAACAACTTGCTCCTTTGGGAATGCCCAAGTTTCCTCGCTCCGATCAAGTTCCCTTGGGAATCGATCCAACTCATCCAGAATAATAGTTCGCAAAACAAAAACCAATCGGAACAAGAATCAACACTGAACAAGTCGAGTACACCTGTTTTTTGCGCTGAGCTTGTGACGGGGGAGGTTCTCAGCGGTTCACTGGTTTCAATTTCAAAAGAACAATTAGAAATCCAAGTTGATGAGTTGGGAAAACTTACCGTACCAACTCAACAAGTACAGTATCTTCTGCGGCTATCAGCTAGCAACGATCAAGCCGTCCAAGTGCTCGATGCAAACCAATGGGAACAAATCCTGCCTGCTACTCGCAATGGGCGAGCAACGAAGTGGTATCTAAAAGCAGGTGAAATTGCAACGGACACCAGTGGAACCACAATATCGCAATGGACTAACCTACCCGAGCTAGCAACCATTGATATCGATGTGAGTTGGGATCAAGCATCACCAAACTGGTGGTTAACCCTTGGTGAACCTCGACGGATGGAACTTCAAGTTCGCAAACTCCAGAATCGCAAGCTACTTAATGTCACCCTACTTCTTGAGAACTCCAAGGACGCAGATGTAACTACAATCCAAATCCCTTATGAAGAAGATCAAGCGTTGAAACTCAAACTCCTCTGCGATGCAAATAAAGGAGTTTATGTATTGATGCGTGACAACCAAGTCCTAGGAAGGCTTCGCGGGAACCCCAAAGAGCAACTCGTGGGACGCACTAAGGTAAGCTTTACCAATACCGCACTAGGAGTCCTGACGCTGCGTGACTTACGAGTATCGCGAAGCGCATTTGCAATCCCTGCGGAAGTACGCGAATCGAGTTCAAAGCAGATCGAGTGGATGACCGTAAACCGGGGAACGTTCTTCGGGGAGATTCAGCCAAGTGACTCGGCTAACTCTAGCGACGACGTCGCGAGTAATTCATCCAGTGTCAAAGTTCTGGGTGGTAATGGATCTCCGATTGAAATCCCCATCAACGAGATAGAGCGCATCGAATTCCCGAATCCTAATGATGAGTCCACGAATGCATACGCGGTTGAATTAATTGATGGCAAGCGTTTTGCATCAACGACCATCGAAAGCTACTCAGATCAAGATGCAAAAGGCATAGTACTCGAAATACTTGGACAGAAGCTTCGATTCGCCCTAGAGGACATCAAGCGAATTAGCAGACGCAGCTCACCACTTCCCGAGGAAGCCAACGAAGAGACCGACGCTGGAAAGAGTCGTATTTCACAACGGCTTGTAACCGACGAAGTGATTTCACTAGGCAAGGTAGCTGATGTTACGAAAATCAATGAAACACAAAATACTTTTTCATGGCTTCCACGTTTCGCGAAGGAACCAGTACCTCTGAATCCTCACTCTGATGGTGCTATCGAACCGATCCTTACTCAAGCCAATCCAGATGCGCCCCGAAGGTCCAAGAATACAGATGGACTTGCTACACTGCGTGCAGATACTCCGGCAAGCGACAATGACTTCGGAAAACCTTTAAAGCCTGAGGATCCGAGTTTGTTTCTTCTTTCCGGAGATTGCTTTCCTGCGTTAGTACGAAGGGGCGACGACACTGACGTTTATTTCGAATCCCCACTATTCCCAAAACAGTCGATTGACCAAGCCCTGGTGCGTGGGATCCGTTTTCTCGATTATCGAGGTATTGAGAAACTGGACAGAGCTACGCGCAACCGAATGCTCACCGTGCCACGATTACAACGAAGTAATCCCCCAACACATCTTGTCGTTTCAAGAGATGGAGATTTACTACGAGGCCAACTCCTTCACTTCGACCGCGATCAGCTGGTGCTTGATGTCCGAGGAGAAGCTCGCACCGTTTTGGTTAAGACCATTGCCGAGCTTATCAGGCTCGACCAAGCTCCTAAACTGGACGCAACAGGATCGGTCGAACCCGAAGTAGAGGATTCTGTTGCCTCTGAGCAAGAACATCCTTTAAGTTCGTATCAAGTCATACTCGATCAAGGCGCACGAGTATCACTTATACCTACATCTGTCGACGCTCAGGAGTTAAGAGGTAGACATCCGCAGCTCGGCGAGTGCGTACTGCCTTGGTCAAGTGTTCTTCGCGTGTCACTTGGAGATGCCATTAGTATTGACGCGTCTCGAAACCGCTATGGAAAATGGAAGCTGCAGCACGCGCCGGATCCAAAGTACATCAACGAGGCAGAGGAAGGGAATGATCGCCCGAGCGACACACCTCAAATGCGGTTGATCGGCCAAGGTGCTCCCGATTTCGATTTGATGAAAATTGATGGGACCCCGTTTCGGCTCAAGGAAATGCGAGGCAAGATTCTCATCCTGGATTTCTGGGCAACTTGGTGCGGCCCTTGCATCCGCTCGATCCCGACCTTAATCGATATTTCCAAGGAATACAAAGAAGCCGGAGTTGAGTTAGTCTTAGTGAATTTAGAGGAACCGGAGAACCGAGTGCGTCCGTTTCTGGAGCGATTCAAAACGATTCCCACGGTGGTGCTAGACACGGATGGCTCTGTGTCCAAGCAGTATGCAGTCTCAGCCATCCCGCATACGGTTCTCATTGATCGGGATGGAGGAATCGCCGACATTTTTGTGGGCGCGAGTGAAGAGAACGAGGAAGCGCTCCGGAAGAAGATCGACGAATTGCTAAAGTAGTCTTTTTGGGGAACCCATCACCGCTTGTACATCACCGACCTGCACAGCCCGCTTATGCATCACCAAGCATTTGGTAGTAGCATATCATTGCTGCCAATGCAGCTCTTTCTTGCTAGCGAATACCTCTTATTGCTAGCATTTCACATCTGACTCGTCGCGGTT
>CAIJIZ010000216.1 GCA_903820735.1 uncultured Pirellula sp. | reverse complement strand
GGGGAAACACAGAGGCACAGAGGTCACAGATCGGGAAGGGAATGGGTGGGAGGGAACAGTGTGAAACAGAAAAAAGTGCAGTGGAGACGCAGTCTCTACTCAACCCAACTTTGTGCTCTCTGTGTCTCTGTGTTTCAAATTCCGGCCGGGATGCGCGGACGGGGGAAACACAGAGGCACAGAGGTCACAGATCGGGAAGGGAACGTGTGGAGTGGGGAGGTAGGATTATGGAGTTGGAGACGTTTGGACTAGGTGTAGCTTCTCTAGTTTTGCGTTCCATGCAGCCGCTTCGGTTTCCTTTCCTGCGGAACGCATCGCATCTAATCCTTGGCTAAGTTGCGTCTTGGCAATAGTTACGACATTACCTGCGGAAGCCGGTAGGGCATTGAGTTCTTCGGCGGCTCGGACAGCCCGATTGAAATGGGTTTCGACTTCCTCCCATGAAGATGTAGGTAGTCGCAGAAGGAAACTATGGATTTCGAGTTCGACCCGTTGTGAACAGTTTGCCGCAGAGCGAAATCGAAGCAATTCCGCTTGGTCGCATACCTGGATCGCGCTCTGATACTTCTCGAGTGCCAAGTCGCGTTTCTCTAGTTTCTCGAATGCATGTCCTGCGGAGTGAAAAGCTACGATGTGGAACTGCAGATTCGCTTCGGATGGGGTATTACGATCCAATAAATCCTGCGCTAGTTTCTCCCAATTTTCTAACAGTTTAATAGCAGCTAAATGTTCGCCGGAGTTCATCATCAGGGCAACGAGGGTTGAGGCGGTCGTCTGATAGGACGCGAGAAAGCTAGCGTCATTCGGAAATTGCGACAGATTCGCTGAGTCTCTTTTAAACAGTGTTTTCAGGACGCTGATCGCAGCGGGAGAATCCTGCTTTGCCATGAGCAATCTTGCGCGCTCATGCGCCAACTGTGAACGCACGCTTAAGTGTTGTTGTGTTGGCCGAACGATGGAATCTCCGATCCAAATCCCGCCTGGTGTTTCTAGAATCAACTCTTCGGCATCATCAATTTGAGTGGCAGCTCGCTCCAATTCAGACAGGGCTTTTTCTGGTTCGTTGAGATTCTCATAGATGCGAGACATATTTCCATGCACTTGGACGTTCATCATAGCATCTTCGTACTTGATGGGTTTTTGATCGCCAAGGACTGCAATCGCTCGTAGCTGAAGTGCTTTTGCGTCATCGAGATTTCCCGCAAACAGTTCTTGCATGGACATGGCCGAGATCGCACCGGCGAAAGCGGTGGCAGCAATTGAACGTTCCTCTACGCTCAACTGCGACTCATTCAACATCGGCTCAAGTCGTCGAATGGACTCTTCCAATTGCGGTTTCGCTTGCTGATTCCTTCCGACTCGCATTGACAGGAGGCCTTGTAAGCTCCGAAGCTTTCCAATTTGGACTTGGAGCAGTATCTTTGTGTGATCAGGAAGGTCCTTCCTATCGAGAATACGACTCATCCAATCGCATGAGCGGTTAAAAAGCTCATAGGCATCGTCATCATTTTTCTGTTGCGATTCCATGGCTGCTAATCGGTGGGTCAGTTCGGTCAAGCGGACCAAATTCTTAGGAGCAGGAGGATAGTCAGCTTCGAGATCCGCGAGGATCGTTGCAAAGATTTTTTTGGATTGACCGGAAAGAGATTCGTTTAGTTGAGCTAGTTCAGGAGATTGAAATAACTCTTGGTTGGTAGTCAATAACTGTTGAAAATTCAACAAGCCTTCGAAGGCGATCACACCTCTTTTTTCGGCCAGCAATCTGCTGTTTATGGCTTCTTTTTGGCGTACTTCTGCAAGCTGTTGCAATTCTTCGGCTGCCTTCTTGGCTTGACGCGTCTCTTCCAAGAGGTAGTTCGATTTATCAAGAGCTTCAGCTAATTGTTGGGCCTTGCTCTCAATGGCTCGCGAATGCCTAGATTGAAGCCATACGATCAACGATCCTGCCAACATGGTTATCAAAAAGGTACTTGCAATTCCGACTGCTGCGACGCGATGACGGTTAGGCCAACGAATAGCTCGTTCGAGGAATCCTTCGGGGGTGGCGTTCAACGGCTCACTAGCAATCCAGTTCTGGAGATCAGAACGCAATTGCTCGACGCATGAGTACCGCTGTTTTAAATCCGTCGCCGTGGCTTTGCGGCCGATCGCTTCCAGAGCGTTCAAGGTAGGACTCCGCCACTTATTATGAAGTAGCGTTGGATTACCTTTCGATTTTTTGCCATTGAGAATGCGCAAGAGAATTGCGCCAATCGAGTAGACATCACATAGCGGTAGATACTGAACTTGGTGTCTGTGCGCTAATTCAGGAGCCGCATAGCCGGGGGTTCCAACCCCAATGGATGCGTCGGGTGAAGGTAACTTATCAGCACCCTTTACCTCTGGATAGATCAGCGCAGTATCCGAGCCAGCTTGGCGCGCAGTATCCTCAGGAGCCTTGTTGATCGCGGCTGAGGACGGTGGATCGATTTTACGTGCAAGGCCCCAGTCGGAGATCAGCGTCTCGCCGTAGGCCCCCAGTAAGATGTTCGCGGGTTTGATATCACGGTGAACTATTCCTCGGCTGTGGGCATAGGCGATAGTATCCGTCACCGCAACCAAACGACGAACAAGATTTCTCAGTTGCTCGATGTGACGTGCGTTCCATCGATTATTCGTTGCGCGTACTTGAGCGTGAAGCAATTGGATTGCATCATCGAGCGTTCCTGTTCCATCTCCAGCGATTAGTCGCATCGCGTAGAATTCGCGCCCTTGAGAATCCACTCCTTTTCCATAGAGTGGGATTATCCCGGGATGTTCAAGTTGCGCCGTCAGCTCAATCTCGGTCTTGAACCGCTTTTGCGCATCAGGATTGAAACGTTGTTCCTTGCGAATTTTCTTGATCGCCACCGGGCGCATACATTCATGGTCTATCCCTCGATAGACTTCACCCATGCCCCCACTACCGATCGTTTCTAGGTCTGAGTAACGTTCCGTTGAGGTGAGTTCAGTGGATTGCGCAGATGAGGTCTGCGGCGTTCTTTTAGAAGGGGTAAGCGATCCTAAGTGTTCTTCGAGGGACCGTTGCAATTCGGGCAGTAGAACCTCACTTGGAACGTTGGGGTAAAGTTCCGCGAAAACGCGGGGATCTGGCTGTTGCCCACTTGCGAGCAGACGTTCGTATTCGCTGGTTGCAGCGAGGACTTGTAACCAGATTGCCGCCCCGAACAGATCTCGAGTATTTTTTGGATTTGAATCTTTCATGGGAATCCAGCCAACTACCTACGAACTTCAACCAACGCAAAACGAAAACAGGAACGAGTACATCCAACCCCAGAATTCAGGGTTCTAATTCCTATTTGTAACACTTAGGAAAAGATTGTGCTGTTTTTCGTGTGGTGGATTCGACTATCCGAGTAAACTTGCTTCTCCCTTTGTATCGATTTCTCATTTGAAATGGGGGGCCCATGTGGAAATTGCTTTACACGCCGTTAAAAAGTAGCTGGCGGGAAGATCGCGGGGGATCGCACGCGTGTCAACTGGTGGAGTCGCATGGCCAACAAGGGCCATATTACGAGTTTCTCGGCAATCGAATAAACGATTGAATTCGGTAGAAAAAAAGTTGCAAAACGTTTATCCTACTGACACTTCTAACTGTCCCCTCTTCGACACGTTTTAGATTTCTAGAGTTCCCTTCGCGATGTGGCGATGGGGGGCATTAAGGTTATTGACTCGCAGTTGGGTGCTTGTTCATGGTAGTCGAGAGTGTGTTGGCGTTGAATGAAGAGATCCTTCGTAGCCAATGGGACTGGATTCTTGCTTGTTTCCGCGAGGTTCTTGAAGAGTCGGGCGAAGGTACGTTAGCTGGCTTGCTACCTGTATCGAATCAACCGCCTACCCCTTCGGGTGTGCTGAGTCAGTCGGTGCATTTGACCCAAGCTTATTCCATCGCGTTTCAGCTTTTGGGAATGGCGGAGCAAAATGCGGCTGATCAGTTCCGCAAATCGATCGAGCAGCAATCGGGCATGGACGCGTTGCCAGCGCTTTGGGGGGATTCCCTAAGGCAGCTTAAGGAGCAGGGATGGACGGCCGAGCAGATTGCCAAGCAGTTGCCCTCCATGCAAGTCGAGTTGGTGTTGACGGCGCATCCTACGGAAGCCAAGCGAGCGACGGTTTTGGCGCATCACCGGCGGCTATACGAGCGACTTCAATTGCATCGCCAAATATCTAGAGACAGCCAGTTTTCGCGAGAAAGCGGTGGGGATGACAATCCATTAGCCGAAGAGAACGACTTTGCAACCAAAGCCCTGTTAGCGATCCTTTGGAGGACGGGGGAGATCTATTTGGACAAACCGGATATCCAATCGGAACGTCGAAACGTCTTGGACTATTTAACTCATGTTTTTCCAGCAGTGCTTCGACCGCTTGATCAACGATTGCGAAGAGCTTGGACGGCCGTCGGCCTCGACCCTAGTGTATTCGATGACCCGTTGGTGTTTCCTAGGCTAACCTTTGGGACATGGGTTGGTGGAGATCGGGATGGGCATCCGTTGGTTACCGCCGAAGTGACGCGTCAAAGTTTGTTGGAGATGCGGGGCAAGGCGGTGGAGTTGGTGCAAAAGCAGTTGCAACAGCTAGCTCGATTGCTGAGTCTTTCGGCTTATTGGCAACGTCCGAATCCGGAGTTTTTACAAGCTTTAGCGATGGCGGCTAACCGATTGGGTGATGCTGGTAAGCGAGCGATTGATCGGAACCCGAATGAGCCATGGCGGCAGTTTATCAACACGATGCTAGCCCGTCTTCCACGTGTGGATGAGTCTTACAATCGGATCGCGGCCCACGCAGCTCCGACGTACCAGCGGTACAGTGAGTTGTTAGATGACTTGAAGCTCTTGTATCAGAGTCTCATCGCTTCGGGAGGACGACGAGCGGCGGAATACTCGGTGCAACCTTTGATGCGTGTCGTGCAGACTTTTGGATTTCACTTGGCCGTGTTGGATGTGCGTCAGAACAGCGCGTTTCATGATCGTGCGGTTGAGCAGTTGCTGTCTGCTGCTGGATTTAGTCGAACGAACTTTTCGCAGTGGACCGAGGAAGAGCGGCTCGGGCTGCTTCATCGGGAATTGGAATCGAAGCGACCTTTCGCAAGACCCGACGTATCGCTTGGAGTGGAAGCCGATGCGGTGTTATCGTCCTTGCGGGTACTGAAAGAGTACAGTACCGCGTATGGCTTTGATGGTTTGGGAAGTTTGATTGTCAGCATGACCCGCAACGCTTCGGATTTGTTGGTCGTGTATTTACTAGCTCGCGAAGTGGGATTGATGCGGGAGACGGCAGAAGGGCTCGAATGTCCGATGCCGGTCGTACCGTTGTTTGAAACCGTGGATGACTTACACCGCAGTCCAACGATTTACGATGCATTCTTGCACCATCCGATTACGCAACGAAGCATGCGTTCGATCCGCCAAGAGCGGGGTCAGAGCGAATCGCTCGGGCAGGTGATGATCGGGTATAGCGACAGCAACAAAGATGGTGGAATCCTTGCGAGCCTAGTCAATTTGCGCCGTGCACAAAAAGAGCTGGTACGGGTTGGGAAGAAGCATGGGGTGAGGATTCGATTTTTCCATGGGCGAGGCGGAACCATCAGCCGTGGAGCTGGGCCGACGAATCGTTTTATTCAGGCCCTGCCCTTTGAGTCGCTCGGAGGTGATTTACGATTGACGGAACAAGGGGAAACGATTCCTCAAAAATATGCCCATCAATCGACGGCGATCTACAACCTCGAATTGTTCCTTGCGGGGGTTGCGAGAAAGACGTTAACCGACAAGCACTCCGATTTTAGCGATCACCCTTTGGAAGCAACGCTATCGGATTTAGCGCAATGGGCAAGAGAGAGTTATACCGAGCTGATCCATCGCGAAGGTTTTGTAACGTTTTTCCGGCAAGCGACACCGATCGATGCGATCGAGCAGAGTCGTATTGGCTCGCGTCCCTCGCGGCGTACTGGACAGCAGTCTCTTGCGGATCTTCGAGCGATTCCATGGGTATTCAGCTGGGGCCAAGCTAGGTTCTTTTTGTCGGGTTGGTTTGGAGTCGGTAGCGCGTTAGAGAAACTCCAGCAATCAGCGCCTGAAACTTTCGAGCAGTTGCGACAGACTATGAATCGATGGGCTCCATGCCATTACTTGCTCAGCAACGTAGCAACAAGTTTAGCCGCCACCGACGTCGAGATCATGCGGGCTTATGCTCAGATGGTGGAAAACCCCTCCTTGCGGCAATCCTTTATGGAGACGATCGAAAGTGAATTATCTCGAACTCGAGAAAAGATCGAATTGATTTATGGGGGGCCGTTATCCGAACGGCGTCCGAACATCCAACGGATGATGAATTTGCGATCGAGTGGATTGCGAGTTTTGCACCATCAGCAGATCGATTTGTTAAAGATGTGGCGCAGTTATCACTGCATGCAACAGACGCGCGAGGCAGAACAGTTGATTCCGCAGTTGTTGCTTACGGTCAATGCGATTGCCAGTGGCCTGGGTACAACGGGTTAATCGAAGGTGATTCGGTCAGTTACCCAGTAGGACTTGTTCAAGCTTCCCAATGTTCGCTTCGGCGCAATACTTTGCTTCGACAAGAGCGCGGCCGCGTTGTCCCATGGCGACACGCAGTTCGGGGGAGTCGATAAGGGTTCTCAGCGCTTCGAACCAATCGTCGTCGATTCGAGCGGCAAAGCCGACTTGATCTCCCTTGAGGATATCTGCATTGACGCCGATGGGGCTAGCCACAGCGGGGATTCCAATGGCCATGTACTGCACAAGCTTGGTAGCGGCTTTATAACGCATCCATTCTTGATCGCTTGGTAGGGGCATCAGTCCGATGTCCATTTGATGAAGCCGGGAGACTTCCGTCGCTTTGTTCCATTTTTCGAAAGCGACATCGACACCGGTCCAATCGATAGCGCGAAGGGGTTGTTCATCATTAGAGATGACCACGAATCGGAACCGAGTTTCTTTGGCGAGGCGCCTTAATGCGGGAGCGCACAGGGCGAGGAACGGCAGGTTTGATGGGGTTCCCATCCAACCGATCACTGGCGATTGGGATTCGCGGTTGAGCGAGAATGCGTTTGGACGAAGAGGGAATTTTTCAAGTAAAACGCAGGTAGGTATTTCGGTGATACGGTTGTGGAATTGGGAGACGTATTGGGCGAGGGGTGGGTTGCTAACCACCACATGATCGCTCCACGCGATGAGCTCTTCGATTTTTTGTGGGAATTGAAGAAAGATTGCATCATCGACATCGAGGACGAATCTGGGAGCGAGTTTTCGGAACCAGCGATCGAGCCAGAGGCTCTCATCGTGGAAGCAGCCACGTTCGAGGTAGATTGTGTTGGGCCGAAACAATCTCGCTTGGGCGTACTGACAAAGGCGATTTGCGCGTTTGATTTGGTAGCTCAGTCGCCAACCTAGTCTGGGGAAGTGATCGTAGACGGCGGGGAAACTTGGCCAGTACTTGCAAGCGTGTCCGCGGTCGCGGAGCATTTGCGCAAAAGGGTCGAAGCGAAAGCGGGTGGATGGAACGTTTGCTCCAAGTGTTACGAATCCAAATCGGCCCATGTTGTCTCCTCGACACATGGTGGGCGAATTAACGACCACCTGAATTGTTTTTCACCAGCTAATAGTTAGTAGCTACTGACTGGTAACTACTAGCTGGCATTTGTCCGGTGACTAGAGAGAACTGAGTAAGCGGCGTAAACCGTCGATTAACTGTGCATTCGAGGGAGCGAGTGGCCTTCGTCGATTATTTCCGCTTCGGCCTTGGATAATTCATCAAGACGCAGTCGGACTTCGTCGGCAGTGGCGAATTGGCGAGCGAGTCGTACGTAGGTCGAATGGTGTCGGGCTTCGGATTCGAAGAGAGAACCGTAGAAATCGGCAAGTTCAGGGTCTTGGACGTGATCCCGAAGCAGTTTGAATCTTTCGCAGGATCTCGCTTCGATCAATCCGGCGATCAGCAAGCGATCGATTGCGCGTTGCGGTTCGTTTTGGCGGACCAGCAAATTAAGTTTTCGCCCGTAAGTGCCGGGTCGAATTCTGCGAAACGCGATGCCGCGACGTTTCAGCAGATCGAGCACCATTTGGAAGTGTTCGAGTTCTTCGGCGATGATGAGAGTCATTTCACGAGTAAGTTCTTCGCGATCGACATAGGCCCCGAAGAGGTTCATGGCTGTAGCTGCGGCTTTGTGTTCGCAATGCGCGTGGTCGATCAAGATTTCATCGAGCGATGCATCGACTTGACGTAGCCAGCGCAACTGTGATTCGCTTTGGAGGTGTAGCATGATTTATTTATTTTTATCGTTGGTTTCGTTTCTCTTGGTATCGTCTGGGCCGAGGAACATCAGGTGTTGCCAGGGAAGTCGATCGTATTGATCGACCAAGCGGAATGCGTTTGCTTCGTACTCTTTGAGGATTTGCTTCTTGGTCATTTTATGTTCGGGTTTGATGGGGACTTGGGGGTCCTCGCCTCGAAATTCGACCAAAGCGATTCGTCCGTCTTTTTTGAGGCTGTTTCGCATGGACTCAAGCATTTCGATCGGGTTTGAGAATTCGTGGTAGACATCGACCATCAGGATCAGATCGAGCTTACCTTCGGGGAGTTTCGGGTCGTGGGGTAGACCGAGGATCATATCGACGTTTTTGAGATTATTTTGCTCGCATCGACGGGAGAGTTCTTGAAGCATTTCGGGTTGGATATCGACAGCGATAACTTTACCCGTTGGCCCGACACGGCGGGCGAGTTCGATGGTGTAGTAGCCATCGCCGCAGCCCATATCGCAGACCGTCATGCCGGGTTGCACTTTGAGTTGTTCGAGCATCTCTTCCGGGTTCTCTTCTTGGATCCGTTCGGGCCGGTTGAGCCATGGGATACCGTGATAGCTCATAGGAAGAGCGATTCGGCGACCGAGGTATTTCGTCAAGGGCTCAGGGACAGGAGCATCCGGTTTTTCTTGGGCTTGAGCGATGCTGTTGCTGCCCGCCGCTAGTAAAACCCCCAAGATCAACGGCGCTGTGAGCGACATTGCTGTGAGCGACATTGCCAGCAGCAAAAACGGGAAGCCAGTCGCTGGGCTGACCAAGGAGTGACGCAGGGTATGAGTTGAGCGTCCGTGGGTTTGGTGGGACGCGTTGTCGGTAGGCGTATTTGATGCATTAGCCGTCGATTGAGATCTGAGCATCATCGATATTCTCCAGGGTGATGGGGTTAAATCCTGGATGCTTGGAAGACTCCAGATATGCATCGAGGATGATGTGAGCAGCGACTTTATCGAGTTGTTTTTTTCGTTTTTTGTGGGTCAGGTCTAGTTCGCGTAGCAAGCGGTTAGCCAGGGCGGTGCTGAATCGTTCGTCAACGAATCGCACTGGACGAGCGGTAATGGTGATCAACCACTTGGCGAATTCTCTCGCTTCACGAGCTTTCGCACTATCCTTACCGTCGCAGTGGATGGGTAGTCCGACGACCCAACCGCCGATTTGGTTTTCTTGGACTAGTTTACGAAAGTGCCGTTGTTCGATGGGGTCTGGGCAGCGTTGGAAGGTTTCCAGCGGACCGGTCCAAGTGCGACTCGGGTCGCAGATCGACACACCGATCCGAACTGTTCCGTAATCTACGCCGGCCAGTCGCCCTGATTCGGGCCATGGCAAATCATAGGGATTGATTTCGCCCAAATTCTCTAGTCCCCATAGTTTTACTTGATTCGCAACACCTAGATTTCCTACTACTTCGCTTAGCGGAAAGTCTAGCCAGTGATAAAGCTTAGCGGATAAAGCAACGTTGTGAATCAAGTTTAGCCGAGGATAGGGATAGGAAGGGATAGTAAATCATGGTCAAGTCGAAGAAAACGCAGTGGATCGCTCGTTGGATTGCAGGGACGGGCCTCGCCTGGAGCATTCTTGGAGTTCCCGTGGCGGTTCCTCAAGACAATTACGGCTACAACGAAGCCGAGCAGATGCTTTCTCTCAATACCGTCGAATTGAAGGATCAGCTCAATTATGGACTGCGGGTGGCTTTCACCGAGCAGCAGTTGTTTGTGGATCAAGTCGTGGCGAAGGTTGAAGCTGGAGAGTTATCCCGAGCGATGGTCAACGTCGTGTATGTATGGGCCAAGAAGCGTAAGCCGAACATACCTTTTCCTTACTTTGAGTATGTCATGCGACTGTTGGCGGAAAAACGCGGAATCACCTTCGAGTGATTCGCAGGTGAGAAAAAACAGGTAACTTTCTTCCCTCGTTGCATTTGAGTCTCTTGATCGCGTCGCTCCCGCTGTAAACTAGCAGGGGAGCAGCGGTAAGTATTTCGACAGTCGCATTTCCTCACCCGGGTTTGAGCTGCAACATCGGGCGAACATGTCGAATAGTTCATGACGCACCACCTTCCCTGCGAGTCCTCGCGTGTGCCTTTGGTGCGACGCCATTGCTATTCGTAAGACGCTACAGGGATCTGCAAGATGATGTTGAAAAACACTTTGTCATTTAGAAATAACGGGTTCTTGGCAAACGCAAGTTTCTTGGCAAACATCAAGCCCACATGTACCAGCGGGTTTCGGTGCGGACCATTTAGCCTAGCATTCCTTTTGAGCGTAGTCTCGATGGGGCAGTTTGAAATTTGGCAACTCGCGAAGGGGCAGGACACTCCCGCAGCCGCGCAGGAAGAAACCCAGGAGGAAGCGAGAGAGGAAACGCAACCGAAGGACGATCCTCTCAAGGGCGATCTGCTGCTTGAACGCAACGAACCGATTGACGATTTGTGTTCGGGGATCATCGATAATCGCCGCATATACAACACCTTCGTGATGCGAGGGCGTCGTCTGATCGAAGACGAGAGGATTCTCGATGCGGAGGAGATGAATGCAATCATTGGTAAAGCGCCTGCGAGCAAAGCGATCGAATTACCGGCGGTTGAACCGATTCCTAGCGGAGAGATTCACGAGCGGCTCAAGCGTGCTTCGGTGATGGTCGGAAATCTTTACGATTGCGGTCGGTGCAGTAACTTGCACGGTAACATCGCAGGAGGGGTTCTCATCCATGAAGATGGATTGGTGTTGACCAACTACCATGTTCTAGAGGGCAAAGGAGATGGGAAGATCAAGGGAATGATCGCAATGAATCATTTGGGACAGTGTTTTGCCATTGCGGAGGTTCTTGCGGCATCCGAGAGTGCAGATGTGGCTTTGATTCGTCTTGCAAGCACGACAAAATTCGAACCGGTACCATTATCCAAGACGCGGCCTAGTCAGCTTTCTGAAGTGATCGTCATGAGTCATCCTCACAACGAGTTCTTTGTTGTGACCACCGGGTTAGTAAGTCGGTTTGTCAAGCCGACGATGACAGGTGATCGGACAACTTGGATGGAGATAACCGCCGAGTTTTCTGGTGGATCTAGCGGTTCGGGGGTATTCAATACCGATGGAGAATTGGTTGGGTTGGTATCGAGGATACATCCGATGTTTCGACCGGAGGAAAAGTCAGAAAAAGATTCCGCGAATTCGCGCGGCTCGCGTCCTGACTCGGTAAAACGTCCGGAGTTCGTCGAGCAAATCCTTCGCCGTTGCGTTCCGCTTGAATCAATTCAAAACCTTTTTATTGCTCCTTAGAAAAACAATGCAACCAGAGTCCGTATCGATCGACGATCTTTATCGAGCGCGTGAAGTCTTACGACAACACATCTCCCCTGCCCCGCTGATTCGCTCTTATGCGTTGGAACGCCAACTGCAGCTTGGAGGCGATCGTCGGGTGTGGATTAAAGACTATGGATGGACGCCGGTGGGTTCATTCAAGTTGATGGGAGCACTTTATTGGATGAGCCAGCACTTCCCCCATCTCGATGGCCGTCCGGTTGCGGCCCATTCTTCTGGCAATTTTGCTTCGGGGTTATCCTTTGCCGGCTATCGGTATGGTTCGCGAGTGATCATTGTCATGCCGGAGTCCGCACCGAAGATCAAGTTCGAGAACACCCGTCGATTCGGCGCACAAGTCCGCACCTACGATATCACGACCGACCATTTAACCGGCACGCGAGATCGCTTGACGAAAGAAATCTCCGAGCAAGAGAATGCATTGCAAGCGTCCCCCTACGACGACCCGCATGTGATTGCGGGGAATGGTGTTGGGGGATTGGAAATCGTCGATGAGTTACGGGCTATGGGACGAGATCTGTCGCATTTCTTCTGTTCGGTCAGTGGAGGTGGCTTGATGGCGGGTCATGCGTTGGGAATCTCCCATGGGTTTTCGGGGGCGAAGATTATTGGGGTCGAGCCGGAGGGTGCTGACGATTTCCGACAATCCCTTGCTCTTGGCGAGCGGGTTCGCTTACCCAAGCCGACGAGTATTTGCGATGGGTTACTTTCCTATGATGTCGGGCAGCACAACTGGCCGATTCTTCAGCGTTTAGTCCCATCTGCGGTGATCTGTAGCGATGAATCGACGAAGCGAGCCATGGCTTGGCTATACCAAAATCATGGATTGCGGACGGAGCCATCGGGCGCGATAACCACGGCTGCGATTTTGAGCGGTGAAATCGACTTGCAGGGGGATGGGGATATTGTTTTAGTCCTCAGTGGCCGCAATATCGACGAGCCGGTGTTTCGGACTTACTTGGAGAGTGTTTCGGTTGGTTAGAACTGCTCCTCAGTGAATTTGCGATGGGAATTCGATCTGGCATCGAGTCTGAGGAATCGCTATAAGCCAATTCGAGATCGAGGAGTATCGGGGTGTTCCGGTAGTCCAAGGATTGGATTTCAAGGAGTGAGTCAAGGATGCTTACCACCTCTGAGCGACCGCGTGGTCGCAGTGTTGTTCCGTACATTGTTGCCCTCGCGCTCCTTCCTGGACTGATCGCGTCGACAGGTTGTACCAATCTGATCAAGTCCTTGGTCGTATTGCTTCACGATCCGAGGACTCCCGCTGAGTTCGACGACTTGAAAAACAAACGCATTGCGGTGATTACGACATCCGAAGGGAGTTCGACGAGTGATGCGTCGGCGATCGTGATGACGCAACATTTCAAGAACTTCCTCACGAACAACCTGAAGAAGAAAATCACTTTCGCTTCTCAAGAGGATGCCAATCGAGCTTTTCACGACCAGCCGCTCGAAGGGCGAAACTATGCTGACATCGGTCGACAGTTAGAAGTGGACTATGTGATCGCAATCGACATCAGTAATTTGAAACTCAAGGACGGCCCGACCTTGTATCAAGGAAATTGCGATTGCAAGCTGGCTGTTTACGATCCCGAACAAGGGAACAGACCTGTCTTCAACAAGGACTTAAGCGGATTCATTCATCCGGGAATGGGTAAGCCGATCACCGATTGCTCGGAAGCTCAATTCCAGGGGCATTACTTGGGTCTGTTGGCTTGGAAAGCCGCTCGAATGTTTTACAAGTGGGATCCGGTGGAAGAAGCTGTTTTGGATGCGACTGCAATCTGAGATAGTCCGTGCAGCGGATTGCAAAACCTAGTCATGCTTTTGAACCTTTCATCGTCTCCCTGGTTGACTAACCCATGAACTTTTACAAGTTCCCGTACGCGGCCCATGTCCTATGTCCTTGCCCTGCGAGTCACATAAAGTCGCTCGTTTATTTCATTGCCCTTTTGTTGGCGAACTTCGGCGCAATGCCGCTAGCCGTAACTATGGCACAAGGTCCGAAACCGATAGGGAGCCCTACTCTGGGAACCGGAACTGCGATCAATGCGACGGAAAACGCTTTTCGGATCGATACCGACATCTATCTAGACGAATCGAAGCCTCCGATCAACACGACGCAAACGGTGTTCCTAGAGAACCGAGTCATCGAGTGGGATGATACGAACCAACGCTTGTTGATCGTGGACTATCAAGACCAATCGATTCAAGTTGCGGATCTGAAGGCCCAACGAAAATGCAAGATAAAGCTAGGGGAACTCAAGTCACGGCTTGAGGAGCTTCGCGAGCAGATGACACAAGAGCAAGTCTCGATGTGGACCAGTCCCGGACCGGCAGTAATGAGTGAAGATGGCACCCTGACTTTAAGATGTCAGAGGGCGAGTTACCAATTTCGAACTGTTGTGCCGTTTGCTCCAAGCATGGCAAGTGACTACGCCGAATTCGCTGACTGGTCGGTTCGATTGCATGCGGTCTATCCTCCTTACAAGCCACCTTTGCTCCGTATGCAGTTGAACGAACACCTAAGAGCAAAACAAGAGTTGCCATCCGAAATTCGGTTGAGCGACCCGAGACTCAGCGACCCCAGACTCAGCGATCGTAAGTCTGTCGAAAACAAGCAAGCAGTTGTCAAACCTGTGGTAGCTCGGTTGATCGTTCAGAATTCGCTCAATCGACAAGATCACGAGCGTATTCGCGATTGGGAAGTCTTGGCGGGAACTCTTAAAACGGTGACAGATGCTGAATACTTCCGGCCATCGGTTGCAGGTAACCCGATCTCCAAAGGAACGATTCGCTGATGGTGCGATGGCTCCCGAACCAGCGTTGGAGCTTGGTCATTCTCGCGTTGATTCTCGGGAACCAACTCTATTGCATCGGGAATGCACAGACGCAATCTCGCATTGATTCGATCAGCCCATTTGGATCTGTCGGATCTGTTGATTCGTTCGGTAGCACTACCAATACTCGCAGCGATCAAGACCTCGTGCCTGGTTGGCCTTATGTGTTTGATTCGAGTGGGTTTCATTTCTATAGTTTGGTACCCCCAAAAGTTCTTGAACAGCAGATTCAAGGGGTACTTCGTTTACCCGAAGAGTTGAATCAAGAATTAGGGATCGCGTTTCGGGGACTAGACGTTCATATCTTAGTTTTCGATTCGCGCCGCTCACTCGATGAATACCTGCATCGCTATTACCCCGGTCTTCGCGCCGCGAATTCTATGTATATCCGTGACCAAGGCCCAGGACTTATTCTGACTTGGTTTCACGCAGATTGGCTGGTCGACGTTCGTCATGAGGCAACTCATGCGTTGCTCCATGCGAAACGCGCGAGCATTCCTTTATGGATTGATGAAGGACTTGCCGAATACTTTGAGTATCCGAGTGGATCAAGCTCCGGCGATTCCTTTGCGATCAAATCGCATCCGGTTCACACCAAGCTCATTCACACGCAATTGCGATTTGGACAGTTTGCCAACTTGGAAGAACAAGAACGATGGGATCCGAACAAGCGACTATCGAATCAGCAATACCGAGATGCGTGGGGGTCGGTAGCGTTCTTGCTCAATCACAGCGACCAGTCCAAGAATGAGTTTCGATTCTATGTGAAGGATCTTCTAGAAAACAGAGCCAGTGGAAATCTGAGCTATCGCTTACAGCAAACTATTCCGGATTGGCGGACCGCTTATACCCGTTACTACCGAGAGCATTCGGTTGCTTCGTCCATCCGCTAGCTTTCAAGTGCATTCGCCACTCATCGTAGGCTAATGCAAGGGACTCGGCAGGTTCCAGGTCACCTTCTGCTCGCAATTCGTCGGCGCGACGCAACAACACCTCCGATGTGACGGGTTTAAAGCGATCTTCAAATCGCTTTTCCAGTGCTGCGAAGGCAAACAAAACACAAACGCTCGCCAATAACAATGTAAAGCCGTAGCGAAGAATTTTGCGATCGGTTTGTTCGTCCCGATGTCGCCGCAACGCTTCGCCGACAATACGACCACGAAGGGTGTCTGAGGGAACGACCAAATCCGAAGCTTGCTGTATCCGCAATTCGATCGCTGTCAGGTCCTCAGGCTGATGCTGGTCGTCAGGTCTCATACCTCTTCCCTCCGAATCGATGGGCGATTTGAGGAGAATTGGGATGACTCGCCGGCGAGCGATTCACTCAAGTCCTCGATCTGATGACCTAGCATTTCAGATAACTTTGCAATTGCGTATCGGTACCGACTTGCAGCTGTCGGAAGTGGAATCTCCAGTGTCCAGGAGATTTCTTGGAAGGTCAGTTCTTCCCAAATCTTTAACACGACTACTTCTGCTTGTTCTGTGGGAAGTTGTCTCAGAGCGAGCCAAACTTTTTCACTGGCCTCTTTCTTCTCCGCTCCATCGACGCGATTGGGGCAAATCAGATCCGCAAGGGCGTTGGTTATGGCGAGCTTGGCGCTTGCCCACCTCTTTTTTCGGCGAAGGATCTGCAACGCATCGTTGCGTACTATTTGAAGCAAGAACGGCCAGGGATGGTTCGCTCGAGTGAAAATCTCGGGATCAGCCACAATTTTCAACAATGCAGAGGCCACCGCGTCTTCCGCGTCATGCTGATTGCGGGTTATGGTCGCGGCGAAGCGAACCAGTCTTTGGCTGGTCAAATCGTAGAGCCCAGCCACAGCAGGACTCCCCAATTCGGCGATCCGCTGCGCTTGCTGCTGAACCAATTGTGGTATCGAGAGATCAAGCGTCATGATGAAAGAAAAGATGCGTGCGATGAGTGGGTTTATCTAGAGTGTAGCTCAGATTTCCTGTGATATTCGGGAGATATTCCGGAATTCCATAAGCGGTTGTCCGGCTTGCGTTTCTTGAGGAGACTCAGTGAGCCTCGTTCGGTTTGAGCCTCACTGAGCATAGGGCTTGAGGATATCCAGTGCCCCTTGATGGAGTTTCGCGTTGCTTGCGAAACAATGTCCAGCTCGCAAATCAACCGCACCCGACCAGGAGGTAAAGCTACCGCCGGCTTCGATAATTACTGGGGCAACGGCGGCGACATCCCAAGGGTTTACGATGGGATCGACCATCAATTCCGCTCGGCCGGTAGCGACCAATAAGTATCCGTAGCCATCTCCCCATGAGCGGCTCACGTAGGCTTGACGTTCAAGTTCTCTGTAAGCCTCTTGAGCTCCTCGGCGGTCAAAATTATCGACTTGCGATGTCAAAAACAGTCCGTCCTCGAGTCGGTCCACGGACGAGACATGGCATCTGGAAAGTTGAACGACTTGATCCCCATGGCCTTGGCCATACCAAGCCCCGCATTGGCGGGCTGCGACGACCAGTTCTCCGAGGGCGGGGATGGCGATCACACCGAGCAACGGCGCGCCGTGTAGGGTCAAGCCAACCAAGGTTGAATAGAGGGGGACGCCGGAGATGAAACTCTTTGTTCCATCGATCGGGTCGATGATCCATTCGAAGGGGCTTTGGCCCCCGACGGAACCGAATTCCTCGCCGAGTAGAGCGTCGGCAGGATAACGATCTGCGATGGCTTGCCGGACCTTCGTTTCAGCTCCTTTATCTGCGGCGGTCACCGGGGAGCGGTCATTTTTGCGTTCGACCCGAAAAGCTGCAGTTCGAAAGTATTCAAGGGTGACTTCGCTGGCAATTCGAGCCAGCTCCATCGCGAATTGCGTTCTTTCAAGTAAATCAGTAGGGCTGATTTCGGTTTCAAACGGCTCTGCGGTTGCTTGACCAGCGACACCTTGCGTCGTTGATGACAAAGCGGTAATGAATTCACCAGGAAGCTCAAATCGAGGAAATCGTTGCATTTGACCCATTTCTCCATAGAAGTCGGCTTTGTTTCGCCAAGGAACCGGCCCTCTTGATGGCAGGTTTTCCCATTGAACTACACTCCAGTCGACTACAATACGTAGAAACTGGCGTTCTGCCAGCCCCACCTTACCCTATCCTCTCCCAAAACACGCGTATGGCGACGGCCCCCAATCTTGATGAAGGCTCGCGATTAGCTTCATCACCAGCTCAACCGGTTTCATCCCCCACCGAACCGTTTGGTTCGGAAGCTGAGTCGAGGGGTAAAAAGCCTCTTTGGTATCGGGTGGGTTCCTTTATGCTGCTCTGCGGTGTGTTAGGGGGTGTATACACGACGCGAGAGCGTTGGGAACCGGCCCTTGAAGGCTGGATTCGGCCGGCGGCGAGTAGTCGTCCGGCACCGCGACCACCTTTGGTTACGCTTGCCACGGCGAAGGTCGAGGCGATACCTCAGTACTTGAATTGCTTGGGGACGGTCACTGCCTTCAACAGTGTAACGGTACGCAGTCGCGTCGATGGAGAGCTTGTCGGTGTGTCATTTCAGGAAGGGGAGATGGTTGAAGAGGGACAGTTGATAGCGAGGATCGATTCGCGAGGCTTTGAGGCTGCATTGAACCAAGCCCGAGGTCAGCTTGAGCGAGATCTTGCTGCTCTTGAGTTGGCTCGGCTTAACTTTGAACGCTCGAAGAACCTTCCGGTAGGTGCGACACTTTCTCAGCAGGAGCGAGACGAACTTCAAGCGGTTTACAAGCAAGCACAGGCGGTGGTTGATGTAGATCGAGCGACAGTTGCGAATGCTGAGTTACAGGTTACGTATTGCAACATCACTGCACCTATACGTGGACGAGTTGGGCTTCGGCAGGTGGATCAAGGGAACATGATCCAGGCTAACGGTCCGTTGGGAATTGCGGTAATTACACAGTTGCAGCCGATTTCTATTTTATTCCCTATTCCGCAAGACGAGATACCACGAGTGCAATCGCAACTTGCTCAGAACAAGGCTTTACCAGTTATCGCGTTCGATCGCAGTTTTCAGAACAAGCTTGGGGAAGGAGTGTTGACCGCGATTGACAATCAAGTCGACTCGGCGACAGGGACACTTCGTTTGAAAGCAACCTTTGGTAATGAAGAGAACACTTTGTTTCCTAACCAGTTCGTCAACATTCGGTTGATGGTCAAGTTATGGGATAGTGCCGTCGTGGTTCCTTCGTCTGCCATACAACGGGGAGCTGATTTCTTGTACGTGTATGTTGTGCAACCGGATAATGAGTCGGTAGACATTGCAAAGGTCACTGTTGCATTTAGCGAGGCGGGACGATCTGTGATTGCAACGGGGCTCAATGAAGGAGATCGGGTGGTCACGGAAGGGACTGACAAGTTGCAACCCAAGGGAAAGATATCGCTGCCTGGGGCTGGACCTAAGCCGCAATGAACATCTCAAAGCTCTTTATTGTTCGCCCCATCGCAACGACATTGTTGATGGTTGCGATCTTGCTAAGTGGTTGGGTAGCTTATCGGCAGCTACCGGTGGCTGCATTGCCTCAGGTTGATTATCCGACCATTCAAATCGTGACGTTTTATCCAGGAGCGGGCCCGGAGGTGATGGTATCTTCGGTCACAGCGCCGTTGGAGAAACAATTCGGCCAGATTCCGGGTTTGTCACAGATGACAAGTTCGAGCACGCATGGATGTTCGGTAGTCACGTTGAAGTTCTCTCTCGATTTGAACATTGACGTCGCGGTTCAGCAGGTCCAAGCTGCCATCAATGTCGCTGGGAACTTCCTACCTCGCGACTTGCCTAATCCACCGATCTATTCGAAAGTTAATCCGGCGGATGCACCGGTACTTACCCTTTCCTTGACGTCGGACACGATTCCATTACCTCGCATCCAAGATCTTGCAGACACACGACTTGCGCAGAAATTATCGCAGATCAAGGGGGTTGGACAAGTCAGCGTAACGGGAGGGCAAAAGCCGGCGATTCGCGTACAAGCGAACCCGACGAGTCTCTCAGCCGTTGGCTTAACACTCGATGATTTACGGACAGCACTTGTTGCGGCGAATGTCAATCAAGCGAAAGGGAGTTTTGATGGCCCCAAGCAATCGGTGATCATCGGGGCAAACGATCAGCTATTCACTGCGGAGCAGTTTCGGGAATTGATCATAGCGTATCGCAATGGGGCCCCGGTGAAGCTTGCAGAGGTTGCCAATGTGATCGATGACGTCGAGAACATCCGTCAAGCCGCTTGGCGCGATACGACACCGGCTGTGTTGCTCAACATTCAGCGACAGCCCGGCGCTAATATTATCGAAGTCGTCGATCGCGTACAAGCGATGTTGCCACAGCTCGAGGAGTCGTTACCCGCCGACATTCGGGTTGAAGTTTTGACTGATCGAACAACAACGATTCGCGCTTCGGTGGAAAGTGTTCAACACGAATTGTTGCTTACTATCGGGTTGGTGATTCTTGTCATCTACTCGTTCCTGCACAGCTTTCGTGCAACCGTCATCCCAAGTGCTGCTGTTCCGCTTTCGATCGTCGGGACCTTCGGCATTATGTACTTGCTGGGGTACACGCTGAATAACTTAACATTAATGGCGCTTACGATTTCGACAGGGTTCGTCGTCGATGATGCCATCGTGATGATCGAAAACATCATGCGTTATGTAGAAGAGGGGATGGATCCGCTATCGGCATCGCTCAAGGGTGCATCTGAGATCGGATTTACGATCATTTCGTTAAGCGTGTCGTTGGTTGCAGTACTGATTCCTTTGCTATTCATGGGGGATGTCGTCGGTCGGTTGTTCCGGGAATTTGCAGTGACCTTGAGCGTGACCATTTTCGTGTCGGCAATCGTTTCGTTGACTTTGACACCGATGATGTGCGCGTTGCTGTTGAAGACGATACCGAAGGGGGCTGGAGCGTCGCATGATCATGGAACCCAAGGTTGGCTATTCGTTATCCTGTTGGGATTCTACGAAACGACCCTTCGATGGACTTTGCGACACAGAACGTTCACGATGCTTGTCTTTCTCGCAACCCTGGCTGCGACCATTCTCCTTTACATCCAGATTCCAAAAGGATTTTTCCCCACCCAGGACACCGGCGTTATTCTTGGGATTACCGAGGCAGATCAAGATACTTCGTTTTCCAAGATGCAGCAGAGACAAGCCGAACTGAATGCCGCATTGGTAAATGATCCTGCGATTGAAAGCTTGGCGAGTTTCATCGGTATCGACGGCACCAACTTGACGACCAACAACGGTCGGATTCAGATCAATTTGAAACCGCACCACGAGCGTTCAGAGTCGATCCAACAAGTCATGGCGAGGTTGTCGGAAAAGGCTCAAACTATCTCGGGCATTCAGTTATATCTTCAACCGGTGCAAGACCTTTCGGTGGAGTCCAAGGTGTCTCGTACGCAGTATCAGTATGCGATTGAAAGTCCGGATCCAGAGGAGCTCGCAAAGTGGATTCCTCCGCTTGTGAAAGCCCTCAAGGATCGACCGGAACTTCGAGATGTTGCCAGCGATCAGTCTGTCTATGGCAGAGTGGCAAAATTGGTGATTGACCGCGATACCGCAGCACGACTAGGGGTCACTCCGTTGATGATCGATGATGCTCTCTACAACGCGTTTGGGCAGCGGCAAGTCTCGACTATCTTCACCCAACTGAATCAGTACCGCGTGGTGCTTGAGGTGGCTCCGGAGTTTCGGGATTCGTTGAGCGATATCGGCGCAATGTACGTGAAAACAACCACAGGTCGCCCTGCACCACTTGAGTCATTAACAAGGATCGAATACCAGAACGCATCCTTAGCGATCAACCATCAAGGACAATTTCCGGTGGTTACGTTGTCGTTCAATGTTGCGCCAGGAGTATCGCTTGGACAAGCGGTTGAAGCGGTCGAGACGACAACTCAAGACTTACAATTGCCGGCAAGTATGGTGGGAGCTTTCCAAGGATCTGCAGAAGCTTACCAAAGGTCCCTAGCGACAACTCCACTCCTTATCCTCGCAGCGTTGGTAACCGTCTATATTGTGTTGGGAATTTTGTATGAGAGCTATGTGCATCCACTGACGATTCTCTCGACACTTCCTTCAGCCGGGGTCGGTGCGTTACTTGCACTGATTATCTTCCGAATCGATTTAGGGATTATCGCGATTATCGGAATTATCTTGCTCATCGGAATCGTCAAGAAGAACGCGATCATGATGATTGACTTTGCCCTCGAAGCCCAACGCGTACAGGGATTGAAAGCCGAGGATGCGATTTTTCACGCTTGCTTGTTGAGGCTTCGGCCGATCCTGATGACAACGATGGCGGCGTTGCTCGGAGCGGTCCCTCTTGCTTTCAGCGGTGGAGTTGGCTCAGAATTACGTCAACCTTTGGGTATCTGCATTATTGGAGGCTTACTGCTTAGCCAAGCATTGACGCTTTACACAACGCCTGTGATCTACTTGTGGTTCGACTCACTAACGCCGACAAAGCAAAGTGGAGTAAGCGATGCAAGTGAACAAGGAGCGAGTGAATGATCGGAGCAGGTACGAATTTCTCCGCTCCCTTCATCCATCGGCCTGTCGGGACGATGTTGCTGACGATTGCCCTAACCTTATCGGGGCTGATCGGTTACTTTCTGTTACCGGTCGCTCCGCTCCCTCAAGTTGAATTCCCTACGCTCTCTGTAAGTGCCAATTTGCCAGGAGCAAGTCCTGAGACGATGGCTTCGGCGGTAGCAACTCCGTTGGAGCGAAGTCTCAGTCGGATTGCTGGGGTTACGGAGATGACCTCGACGAGTACCTTGGGCTCAACGTCGATTACGCTTCAATTTGAACTCGATCGCGATGTCAATGCCGCGGCGAGGGAGGTTCAAGCGGCGATCAATGCAGCGCGAAGCCAACTGCCTGCGAATCTTCCGAATAATCCTTCGTATCGAAAAGTGAATCCTGCCGACTCCCCGGTGATGTTGTTAACTTTGGTTTCAGAGATTTACTCGAAGCCGCAGATGTATGAGTTAGCATCAACGCTGGTTCAGCAGAAGCTATCGCAGATCAAAGGGGTCGGCCAAGTCTTTGCGACTGGGGGAGCGAACCCGGCGGTTCGAGTCGAAGTCAATCCAACGGTGCTCAATCAGCTTCAAATCGGACTTGAAGATGTACGAGCTGCGATTGGAACGGCAAATGCGAACCGCCCGAAAGGTTTGCTTGAAGAGAACGATATTCAATGGTCTTTGAATACTACCGACCAATTGATGAATGCCGATGACTACCGACCATTGGTCATTGCATTTCGCAATGGTGCTCCGATACGACTAGGGGATGTTGCGAATGTCCATGATGGACTCGAGGATATCCGGAATTTTGCGATAACCGATGGTAGGCCATCGATAAGCGTGTTGATATTCCGTCAGCCCGACGCAAACATTATCGAAACGATCGACAACATCAAAGCCGTCTTACCACAACTGCGTGCCCAACTACCTGCAGCCATTGAATTGGGAATAGGAATGGATCGTTCGACGACCATTCGCGCATCGCTTGAAGAAGTCCAAAAAACACTTTTGATCAGCGTCTTGCTGGTTATCGTGGTAGTCTATTTGTTCCTTCGGGACATACGAGCCACCATAGTGCCGACGATTGCGGTACCTGTTTCTCTGATTGGCACGTTTGGAGTTATGTATTTGCTCGGTTACAGCCTCGACAATTTATCGTTGATGGCGTTGACGATTTCGACAGGCTTTGTGGTCGATGACGCGATCGTTGTTACGGAGAACATCAGTCGATACTTGGAAAAGGGGATGAAGCCTAAGGAGGCGGCGTTGAAGGGAGCTGGCGAGATCGGTTTTACAGTTCTATCGATTACATTGTCACTCATCGCGGTCTTCATCCCAATCTTGTTGATGCGAGGGATTGTGGGGATGCTGTTTCGAGAGTTCGCCGTTACCCTTTCGATCGCCATTCTGATTTCTCTTGTGGTCTCACTGACAACCACACCCATGCTCTGTGCGGTGTTGCTAAAGCCAGCGCAGCACCGCGAAAAGAAGAATCGTTATTGGATGGAGCATGCGTATGGCAAGATTCTCGATGTGGTGCTCGATTTTCCTGGCTGGACGTTGGTGGTCTTTGGCTTCATTATCGCCTTCAACGTTTATCTCTATACGAACATCGCCAAAGGTTTCTTCCCCCAACAGGACACAGGTCGACTTGTCGGAAACATCGTAGCCGACCAAGGGACCTCGTTTACCGCGATGATTGATCTTGTCGAGCGATTTGGCAAAGCCATAAGTGATGAGCCAGGGATCGATCGCGTGTTGGTCTCCACAGGTGGAGGAGGGCCTGGTGGTGGGGGAACCAACAGTGGACGGATGTTCGTAACGTTGAAACCCCTTTCGGAACGCAAGCAATCGATCGATGAGATTTTGATGTCGATTCGCAAGAAGACAGGCGGAATTAGCGGAGCGAACTTGTTCATGCAAGCGACGCAAGATATTCGCATTGGCGGCAGGCCATCGGGTGCTCAGTACCAATACACATTGCGAGGAGGGGATCTGAAGGAGCTTAACGAGTGGACGCTCAAGTTGATGGCAGCGATGAAAAAAGTCCCCGAGATCACCGATGTGAATACCGACCAACAAGACAAAGGGCAACTATCTAGGTTGACCATTCATCGCGACTTGGCTTCCATTCTTGGGCTTGATATTGCGACGATCGACAACACGCTTTATGACGCGTTCGGACAACGGCCGGTATCGACGATTTATTTGCCATTAACACAGCGCCGCGTTGTCATGACTTTGGATCGCGAGTATGCCCAAGGTCCTGAATCGCTCAAGAACATCTACATCCGTACGAAAAACAATTCCCAAGTTCCGCTGCAGGATCTCTATGCCATCGAATCGCGGAACACCTCGTTGTCTGTGGCTCACTCCGGATTGTTTCCATCGTCGACGATATCCTTCAATCTCAGTCCCGGCAGCGCTCTCGGTGATGTCGTTCCAATTATTCAGAATGTAGGCAATGAAATCGGGATGCCAACAAGTATCCAAGGTAATTTCCAAGGGACAGCGCAAGCGTTTCAAGACTCATTAGCAAATCAGCCATTGCTCATACTTTCGGCGATTGTGGCAGTCTACATCGTATTGGGGATTCTGTATGAAAGCTTGATCCACCCGATTACGATTCTCTCCACCCTGCCGTCGGCTGGGGTAGGAGCCATCCTAGCGTTGATCCTCTATAAAATGGATTTCAATGTGATCGGGATGATCGGAATTTTGCTGTTGATCGGAATTGTCAAGAAGAACGCGATCATGATGATCGACTTCGCGATTGCGTTGCAAAAAGAGCGAGGGTGGGGACCGCGTGAGGCGATCCACGAGGCGTGTTTACGGCGATTTCGCCCGATTACCATGACCACCCTGGCTGCGATTCTCGGTGGAATTCCGCTGGCAATTGGACGAGGGGATGGAGCAGAATTGCGTCAACCGCTGGGCATCGCCATCGTCGGGGGGCTGATCGTCAGCCAGTTTGTAACCCTTTTCACCACACCTGTGATCTATCTGTTGATGGACAAGCTCTGGTCATGGCGCAAGCAAACAAAGTCCGCGCGTGCTATGATACAGGTCGGCTCTGGACCTTCGTCAGGCCCGGAACCCTCGGTCGCAAACATCTAAAGTCAGTGTTCTATACTTCTTCCACTTTTAGGATTTTTACCCATGACCCAATCCTCTCGTCGTGAGTTTCTCGGAAAAACTGCCGGCACTGTCGCTGCGATGGCCGCAGTACCTGCATTTAACCCTTATTGGTCTTCGAGCGCCCAGGGGGCCCCTTTTGCTTCTCAGGACCGATTGCGAGTTGGTTGTATCGGGCTTGGCGGGATGGGTACGGGTGATGCCCACGATCACAATCGATTTGCAGATATCATTGCTGTCTGCGATGTGGACGCAAACCATCGCGAGCGAGCTCGCAACGATGAGAAGATCGGCAAGGGCAAAGCAGAGTCGGTCGAGGATTATCGCCGAGTGCTTGAGAATAAAAATGTCGACGTGGTCAGTATCGTGACCCCAGACCATTGGCATACCAAAATCGCAATTGAAGCATTGCAAGCTGGCAAGCATGTGTTCTGCCAGAAGCCATTGACCCTTACGCTCGCCGAGAACTTGGCCATTCGCGCGGCTTGTCAAGCCAATCCGAAACTTGCGTTTTTCATCGGCACACAACAACGCTCCGATAAGCGACTGTTCCTGCGGGCTGTGAACATGGCCCATAAGGGACTGCTGGGAGACATCAAGAAGATCACTTGCGGTATCAATGGTTCACCCACGGGAGGTCCCTTCGCGAAAGCTGCACCTCCGGCTAATTTGAATTGGGATATGTGGCTTGGCCAAGCACCCAAAGTGGACTACATCCAGCAACGTTGCCACAACGATTTCCGTTGGTGGTATGAGTACTCGGGAGGCAAGTTCACCGACTGGGGGGCTCACCACATCGATATTGCCCTATGGGCAGCGAATCAAACGGAACAAGGGACCGGTCCGGTTGAAGTCGATGGATCGGATTGCACGCATCCCGTGGAGATGAAGGACGGCAATCCTTTGATGGATGATCGCTTCAATACCTCGCATGATTTCAATATCATCCATCGTTTCGCTAACGGAATGGAGATTCATGTAACCAGCCGTGGCGATAACGGATTGTTGATCGAAGGGACTAAGGGTCGTATTTTCGTCAACCGGGAACGCATCACAGGCAAGCCGATTGAAGAGCAATGGGATAAGGATGTTTACGGCGATGCGGAGTTGCAAGCGTTGTATAAAGGTAAGCCACATGAAGGGCACAAAGCGAACTTTTATCGTTGCATTGCCGAGGGTGGATTGCCTGTTTCGGATGTTTACTCACACTTGCTGACGATGAACCTGTGTCACCTTTCAGCAATTGCAGGACGACTGAAGCGAAAGTTGAAGTGGAATGCGACGACAGAGCGGATCGAAGGGGACGATGTCGCAGCGGCGATGCAAGCCCGAGTACAACGCGCGGGATTTGAGATTCCAAAGGTTTAATTATCTCAACGCTCAATGATCCGATTCAAGATTCGTAGCGTAACAAGCATCCATAGTGATGTTTGTTACGCGATCACTTCGCGAATGAAGTGCGATTCTTGTACGCCTGTCAGTTTATGATCGAGTCCGCCGTAGAAGTAAGTAAGCAAGTTGTGGTCGATCCCCATGAGTCTCAGGATCGTCGCGTGCAAGTCTCGCACATGTCGGCGGTCGACCGCTGCTTCAGATCCCAAATCATCTGTTTCGCCGTAACTTGTTCCTCCGCGCACCCCACCACCAGCTAACCAGTAGGTAAAGCCTTTAGGATTGTGATCGCGGCCCCCTTGATCACCTTGCGATACAGGTTGTCTTCCAAACTCCCCACCCCAAACGATGAGAGTCTCATCGAGAAGCCCTCGTTGTTCGAGGTCGGTCAGCAATGCGGCGATTGGTTGGTCGATTTCAGGGCAATGAATCGCGAGGTTTTCTTCCACGCCGAAGTGAGCATCCCAGTTCTGTTGCTGGTGACCACCCCCGCTGTAGATCTGAATAAATCGCACACCTCGTTCAATCAATCTGCGGGCGATCAGGCACTGCCTTCCAAAAACCGAAGGACCTACAGAAAGCTTATGAGATCCCGCTGGTAGATGCACACCGTACATATCGAGGGTTGCTTGTGTTTCCTCGGATAGATTCAAGGCTTCGGGCGCACTGGTTTGCAACTGAAACGCAAGTTCGTAAGAAGCGATTCTCGCTTCTAGTTCTGACATCGACGGTCGAGATGCGAGATGCTCGGAGTTCAATGCATTGAGCGTGTCGATCTGTTCGCGTTGCATCGTTCCAGGAATTCTCTCGTAGGGATTTAAGTCGAGGATTGGTTCACTGCTTGTGCGCAGTACAGTCCCCTGATGAGTCGCTTCCATGAATCCTGCTCCCCAATTGGGTGCCCCCGGAATAGGGCCACCGCGAGGGTCGAGCATCACTACGAAATTTGGCAGGTTACGATTTTCGGAGCCTAAACCGTAGCTTAGCCATGAACCTATCGAGGGATAACCTTGCTGGATCCTGCCGCAATTCATTTGCAGATTAGCCGATCCATGCGCGAAGGAGTCTTGGTACAGGCTTTTGATCACCGCCAACTTATCCATATGTTTCGATAAGTTTGGCAAAGCGTCAGAGCACCATAATCCACTTTGCCCATGCTGCGCGAAAACTCTCTTCGATCCTAGTAACTTCCCCTCTTTGACGTCGTTACGTCGCAATTCGATGCGAACCGATTGTCCATCTCGTTTCTGCAATTCGGGCTTGTAATCGAACAAGTCCATCTGAGAGGGACCACCGTACATGTAGAGAAAAATGCAATATTTGGCTTTGCCGGGTAGTTCAGCACCCAACTCTTGTGCAGCACCAAGCTTCGTATCACCCAACACGCTTGGGCCTTGGGCCAACAATCGTTTCAAATCTCCTTGCTCTGCAAGCATGGACGCGAGAGCAAGTCCGGTAAAGCCGGCACCGGTATCTTTCAAGAATCGTCGTCGAGCTGGATACATTTCGGGCCCCTAGTCCACGTACATGAATTCGTTAGTGTTCATCAGAGTCCGGCACAGCATCTCAAGAGCTTTTCTTGCGGCCCAAGCCTCGACGTCACCGTCGCTTGTTGCTGAGTTACTTGTATTTTGCGGCGCGTTCCTTGCGATGCTCCAATCAGGTCGCAATTCTTCATTGCCACGTCGAAGCACGAAATCTCGGTACTCGATTTGCGACCCCCAAGTTCTCAAACCGATCGCGTCGCCTGGCAGTGGAACCGATAGGGTCTGAGTCAACAATGGTGTAGGTTGATCGTCCAAAAAAATTGCGAGTTTCAGTTGTCCATCGTTGAGCGTTTCCATGCGAGCTTTGAGTCGATGCCATCGATCTGTTGCGATATCCGAAGGGACTTCGGCCAACGGAGTCCAGTTATTGCGATGCTCCCCGAATAGAATCGTTTTCGTAGTCATGTTCAGCGATACTTCGTAACCTAGCCAGTTATCAGCCCCGACTTTCGGCTCGCTAACCCTCAAGATGAGACCACCGATGTTTGCTGCCCCGGAGGCAAACTTTAAATCGACCGAAACCTCTCCGTCGCGCAACGCCGCTTGATCCCAAATCAACTTGGGCCCTTGTTCGGGACCTACCTTAAGAATTCCGTCGGGACGTAACGTCCAATCCCCGCCATAACTTGTCCAATGCTTGGGTGGCGCGTTCGATTCTGCTATATCGCGTGCTCTCGCTAGAGAGGTCTTCGATTCCGATTTTGTATCCAGCGATTTTGTATCCAGCGAATTTACTTGAGGTTCATCCGTTTGCAGCACCAGTGGATCGAAGGATAGGGTTCCGCCCCAGACCGCTACTCCTAGGGTTCCAGTAACACCGTCAGCTCCATCAAGGTTGTGCTGGGAATCAAGTTGCAGGTCGAGCAATGGTTTGGGGTCAGCAAGGTTGTTCAACCAAAGCATCGCTCGATCACCTTGGAGTTGAAATCGGAATGGGATCCATTGTTCAACAGGAATTTTATGGCGCAATCGAACACGTGTTTCAGCGCGCATCGCAGATTCAGAAGTACTAGGCGCACTAGTCTGTCCGATGATAGGTTCATGATTTCCAAGTTGATTTTGCTCGAGCGTTACGACTTGATTGATTGGGTCGAATCGCAAAGCCACCCCACTCCATCGGCTTCCTTGATTTGCTACCACGACTTGCTTGGCTCGGAGAATTAGAGTCGCGAGTTCCGTGGTCCGATCCATCCGTAACTTGCCTTGAACCGCACCATCTCGAAACTCATCGCGTTTCAACAGGGCAAAGGGGCCGAACGATTTATCCACCACATCGATTCCTTCATATCCACCTCCCCATAAGCCGCTGAAGCTTTGCCATGGCTTTGTCCCGTAAATGGTTTCAGGGGTTTGGAAGAAATCCGAACCGGGCAGTTGCTGGCGATACCCTGAGAAAAGAGAAACCGGGACATCGGTACGAAAGTGCAATTGGTCTGCGAGAGGAATGTAAGCTCTCTTCATGCGTTCGAGGCTATCGACAGAAATCGCACGCTCTGAGCAAGTTGGTTCGCGTTGAAGTACCGCGCGATATACTTGATCCGTTTGGCCTTTGGTTTCAGCAGTAAGTTCCGTTATCCTCCCAGAGAGAGCCGCCGCCCGTTCTGCGGTGAAACGGCTATTGAGCAACATCAACGATTGCGTCGCAACTGTCGTGACGGGCCTCTCGGTTAATGGACTGGTGGTATTCGAATAATCGAATGTTTCCAATAAGGGATCTCGAACCGACCGTTTCACAATGGCATAGATGCTTTTGCGATTCTGCTGATCAGCGGGGGATACGCGCCAATCAAGCCCAGGTTTGCTTTGACCAGCAAGGACTTCACCGCTGAGCTTGGGGTACATTTCCACTCCACCGACGGTTTGATTAAGTTCTCCGGTGGCAAACAAAAGACTGTCTCGAATCGATTCGGCTTCTAACCGTCGAATGTTCTGTCGCCAAAGTAAACGATTGCCAGGATCTTTGGTCATCTCTGTTCCATCGCGAGTATCGACGCGTGAGGAACGCTGAAATGCTTCGGAGGTGAGTATGTAACGATGCATGTGTTTGATCGACCAACCGTGCGAAAGAAATTCCGTAGCAAGATGATCGAGCAATTCCGGATGGGATGGCGTTCCACCGGCGATGCCGAAGTCGGCAGTTGTCGCAACAATCCCGCGTCCGAAATGGTAATGCCACAGTCGGTTCACCAAGACGCGAGCAGTAAGCGGATGGCTTGGACTAGCCAACCAGCGAGCCAATCCCAATCGTCGCCCACTGCTTGGAAAAAGATCTTCCAACGGCGACTCGGAGCCACGGAAAATGCTCTCGGAAGACACAGCGTTGGTCGGGGACGCGAGTACCTGCAGGAAGCCCGGTGGTACTACCGCGCCCGGTGTAGCAGCATTGCCTCGTATCAACACGTGTGTTTCGGGTGGACTTGCGTTTGATTCTCGCACAACCAATCCCCAGTCAGCGATCCCCAAAGACTTATCGCCGCCATTAGGAGTTTCCTGTTTGGAATCAAGATAGGTTTTCATCCGTTGACGGATTAAGGCATCGTCTACCAATGGAAACGAAGTGCTGTTCTCGATATTGTTTTCCGGGTTGCTATAGCGTTGGATGTTTCGGATGCATGCTAACATGCTGTAGTAATCCGATTGCGGGATAGGATCAAATTTATGATCATGACAACGAGCACAACCGATGGATAACCCCATGAAGGTGGAGCCTATCGTAACCATAATGTCATCCAAATCGTCGTACTCGGCTTGTCGTTTATCATCGGGTTCATCGTCCCAGACGCCCAATCGATAAAAGCCCGTAGCTATTCGAGAAGTAGCGTTTGCATCGGGTAGTTCGTCTCCGGCAAGTTGCTCGATGAGGAACTGATTGTAGGGTTTGTCTGACTTAAAGGCTTGGACTACATAGTCTCGGTACTTCCAAGCATGGGGTTTGTATCCATCCCGTTCATAACCGTTGCTTTGCGCGAAACGGACTACGTCAAGCCAGTGCCGTGCCCAATGCTCAGCATATGCGGGAGACTCCAATAAAGTATCGATCAGTTCGCAGTAAGCCTCTGGATTCCATGCGCTTTCAAAGGCGCGATTATCAATCAATTCCTCTCCATTAGCTGGAGGGTCTTTATCTAGAGGGCCTTTCGATTGCGCCTCGAGTCTCGAGGCCCAGTGCTCCAAAGCCTGGAAAGTAGGAGGAAGTCCCGTGAGGGTAAAGGTTACGCGCCGAATGAGTTCTCGCGTCGATGCTCGTCGGGTGGAGGAGAGCCCTTCTCGTTCGAGTCTATCGAAGATCCATGCATCGATAGGGTGGATGTTAGGCCGCGATGGATGTGAAGGCATACCTGGATTTGCGATTGGTTGAAATGCCCAATGCGATCGATCCTTTTCGGTAATACCTTCGGAACGGATATGCTTGTTTGATGAATGATCAGACTCCGAGTCAGTTGGATCACGCGGAGTTGCAAAATCTCCTGCTACAGGTGCGCTCGCCGCTATCCACCGTTTCAGTGCATCGATCTTGCTCGTTGCTATTTTTCCAGTGGGAGGCATCTGCAACGATTCGTACCTAACAGCCTGGATCAATAAGCTATTCTCAGGGTCGCCGACGAGAATAGCTGGTCCACTTTCGCCGCCTTGGAGGATCGACGGCAAGTTATCGAGTCGCAGGTTCCCTTTCTGTTTGTCTGGACCATGGCACTCGTAGCAATGTTGAGCCAGGACCGGTCGAACTTGGGTCTCAAAAAACTCGATCCCTAAAGTCCTTTTTTCTGATGAGCCAGGCTCTGTCAATCCGGGTTCTGTCACTCCGGGTTCTTGCGCAATGCATGCAGCGATACAAGTCATTGGCAACAGAAGCAAACATATTGATGCGATAGAACCGACTAAGCCCCAACGCAAACGCGATTGATACATTGGGATTGCCATCCGCAACAGTTTCACTACAGGATTTCGAAGATCGCTTCGACTTCGACGGCCGAACCGGTTGGAATCTGAGCGAACCCCAGAGCGCTGCGAGCGTGGTACCCGTCGGTTTCTTTGCCGTAAATTTCGTGGAGTAAGTCGCTGCAACCGTTGACCACAAGGTGCTGTTCGTGGAATTCCAAGGTCGAGTTAACGCACCCGAGGAGCTTTAAGACTCGCAAGCCATTGAGTGTTCCATGAAAGTTCCAGACCGAATTGAGAATCTTCTCCGCGCACTCTCGCGCTGCAACTTTTCCTTGCTCGACGGTCAGCCCCGCACCCAACTTACCCTTCATGTCGCTGACGTGGCCTGATGTCATCAACAAATTCCCTGTGCGGACAACCATTGCAAGGTAACCAGGGGTTTGTTTCGAGAATCGAATTCCGAGCGATTCGGCTTTTTCTTGTGGAGTCATAGCAATTCAGGAGGGGTAAATTGGGGAAGTAACTCAATGCGGTCGGCTTTGAGATGAAACGAACAGCATGCCCGTTAACTGATAGCATTATAGCCGAAGTCGATATCCGGTGGCTGCAAAACAGGCTGGATGAACTACTCGATGATACTTAACGATTGCTCAAAACTCAAAGACTGCTCCAATGGATCGAGTCCGAGTACAGTTTGTAGCTTTGCCAACGCGATGTAGTACTCACGTTCGGCATCGAGTAGCTTGATCTCAGCTTCGGTCGCTTTTGCTTCTTGTGCTAAGAGGAACAAGAAGTCACGGTTTCCAGATGCGAAATCGCGACGGAAGAATTCAAGGGTTTGCCTGGTTTCGTTCAGGAGTTGTGTGGATCGCTCGACCATCTCGCGAGTGACTTCGAGGGCATTGCGAGCTACTCGCAGTTCCATCTCGATTTTGTTCGTGGTGAGCCATCTTTTCTGTTCCGTCTGTTGGATTTTCGCCATGGTACTTTCGAGTTTACCGCGCGCTTTGCGACGCTGAACGGGCACACCACCGACAACACCGGATTCCAGAATGAAGTCCCCTTTGTCGTTCAGACTCGTTGCAGGGTCACCGACGTTTTGGACTCCTTGAATGGTGAAGTCAACATTTGGAAGGGTTTGATTGCGTGCGAGTTCCGCTTCCCATCGCAGCTTCTGCAGATCGATTTGAATCAAATTCAGTTCCGGGCGCCGTTGTTGTGCATCGAGAAATGCGGACTCAAAATCCTGCAACTCCAGTCGCGAAATTGTAGGAAAAGCATCTGGCAACCACTCGGGACGTGCAAGCATCGGTGTTCCGGCTTCATCTCGAAGAAAAATCGCGAGCTTGAAAGCGGTGTCGCGAAATTTCTGTCGCGACTCCATCACTTTAAGCTGTCGTTCAGAGATGGTTTGAGCGTTGATCGAAATCTCTTGTCGTGTAGAGAGCCCGCGTTCCAGCAGTCGGTTTAGACCTTCATTGCGTTTAATTGCAAGCTGAAGCAGTTGTTCCTGAGATCGTAAAACGTTGCCGGCTTGTACCCATTGCCAATAGGCGCTTGCGGCCGCAAGGCTTGCGGCAAGGACATTTTGTTGGATTTCCGGCGCAACAGCTTGGCGATCCAAGTTGGCTTGAAACAATTGCACGCGATAAGGATCTATTGCACGACCTTGGAGTAGAGGTTGTACCCATCCAACACGAAACTCACCACCTTTGTTGGTCTCTCGCTCCTTGTACCAAGGTTCGAAGGCACCTCGTCCGATGCGATAGCCTGCATGTGCGTATCCACCCCACCAGAGTTGTCTTGATACACCCACGCCCGATCTGTTGTTTTCGTAATACCCGACGGGTTGATTGAGATTGTAGTAGTCAAGGTGCAAGTCGTATGCGCCGTTCGCTTGGGTGACTTCACCACGCGCTACGCCAGCCTGAAGTCGTGCGATTTCAATTTCAGGAAAGGAGCGAAACGTAGAAGCGATCACGTCGGCGAGCAGTAGGGATTCCCCCATCGCCACTAGATCTTGTTGAATCGTTTCCGCCGACGGAGATGTTTGATTTTGCTCGGTAGCGGTCGGCCCGATTTGCTCAGGTTGTTGCTGTGGACTTCCCAGCGGATCTTTTAACGTTCCTTTGGGTGACTTAAGCAACTCGGTTTCCCGCTGGCTTCGCCGCTCTTTGATAATGGCTTCAAGCTCCAGAAATCGTTTTTCACCATCTCGAACCGGGTCATCCAAGAGGCTAGCTGGAGGCGTTTCTGGCTTACCAGCATTAGCTTGATCTTCTTTAGCTAAGCGTTGCCCGAGTTCGACACGAGCTGCCTTAAGCAACGTTTCGAGTTCATCGAGCGTTTTACCGGAGATCGTCGGAGCAAGAGCCGGTGGGGTTGGAACCGATTGCGGGATTGGTTGCGGGATTGGTTGCGGCAGTTGCGACGACTGTACCGGAGTTCGCTCCTGGGCCGATGCGCATTGAGGCCCAAGGAATTGAGGCTCTAGGAATTGAGGCTCAAGGAGCAGAGTAATACAGCTAGGAGCAATGCAACAAAGAGCAATTCGGCTAAGAGCAAAGCGGCTAAGAGCAAAGCGGCTAAGAGCAGAACAACTAGTGGATAGGTATGTTGGAATAAGCGACCTGAGAAATCGGGACATTTGCTCGGACCGATCCATTGTTGCTTGGATTGCTATTTGATCTTTGGCGCCTTGGGTTCTTTGGCAGCCTTTTCTTCCGTTGGTTCGGTATCGCTGATCGTGATCGGGAACCCGTTCAGTTGACGCCATATTTCGTAGCCTAGCGAAACTCTCTTGAGGATAACCCAGCCGTTAGCGCGGACACCTTGTCGTAGGTATCGACTATCCGGCCATTTCAAATCCGTCATATTCGATACAGTCGACAAACTCGCCCCATCCCCCCCATTTTTAACTGGACCGACGACGATCTTAAAAATGCCTTTGCCGGAATCGGTTGGATTGACCGCGATGACCTCCCCGGGGAAGGTACCGACGGCGACGGAAGGCCACCCGACGAATTGGATTGCTGGCCAGCCTTCGAACTGCAATCGAACGGGGTCACCGACATGGATCAGAGGAGCATCGACGCCCCGAACGGTTAGTTCTACGGCGAGATCATCGGTTTCCGGAACGACTTCGAAGAGTTTGTCACCTTCTTTGACACTATTCGTACCCGCTTGTCCTCGGATGGCTTGGATGCGACCTCGACTGGGGCTGGGGACTTTCAGTCGGTCGAGTTCGCCTTGTTTGGTCAGGACGTCGTTGAGTTCTTTTTGGGTGTTGTTCACATCGGTGATGGCTTTATCAACGTAGTTTTGAGCTTGCAGAATTTTCTGTTCGATTTCGCGCCGTTTACCTTCGAGATCGCGTTCTTTACCTTCGAGATCGTTGTAGCCTTTCTTCGCTGCCGCCATGGACGACTCGAGTTTTGCCAATTCGGAGAGTTCTTTATTTTCGAGATTGGAGAATTCGACTTCGGAGATCACGTCCCCTTTAAGGTCTTGGTATCGTTCCCGTTCAAGCTTGGCTTGGTTGAATTTAAAGAGTTGCTCTTCGACATCGCGGGTAGCTTTTTCCCAGGAGTTGCTGGAGCTGCGAACGTCTGCTTCTGCGCTGGCGATGGTCTGTGCGCCTTGCATGCGGACCGATTCTACTTGCTGGCGGGTGTTTTCGAGGATCAAGCGATAAGAAGCAAGTTTGTCTTGTACGGCTTTTGCGACTTCTTTGGTCAATCGTTCGGCGTCTTCTGCGAAGGGTTTGATTTCCATAATGATCTCCCCTTCTTCGACGAGGGAACCTTCGCGCAGATCGGGTCGGAGTGAAGCGATAATGCCTTTGGCTGGGCTCTCGACTGCTTGGAGTCGCAGCTGTGGCAACCTTGCGGTGACTTGACCTTCTCCTCTGGATGTTTGCTGCCAGGGCAAGAAGATAGCGGCGACAAGGAGGAGAATCATTAGCAGTAGCAAGGTGCGGGCTAATCCGCGAGCGAACCAACTGGAGCGGACCAAGTGCATAGCGGGGAATCGTTCGCCAAGATCTTGGCTTGGCCGAAGTCGAATCATGCGGCGTTTTGGCTGATTGCTATTCGTGGATTCTTGAGTCAAGGTAGCCATGTCTTAGAGTTCTTGTGATGTGTAGTTGTTCGCGGGTCTGGGGGTAAGGTTGAGTTGCGAAACAGACTAGTGATGCGAATGAAGGTCGGATATCAACTCGATGGTCTTATCGCAATCGTTAAGGATGTTCGGATCGTGGGTAACGATCAGAAGAGTCCAAGGATTTTTGGGGGCTCGAAGATTATTCCAGATGCGTTCGCGCATGCGTGGGGGCAATCGATCGAGAGTTCCGTCGATCAGTAGCAAGCGGGGTCGTGCGATGATTGCTCGGGCGATCATCAGGCGGGCGGATTGAGATTTACTCAAGGGGTATCCACCGGTTTGCAGCATGGTTTCCAGACCGCGTGGCAAGGCTAGGACTTCGTCCCAAAGCTCGGTGAGTTGCAAAGCTTCTCTCAAATCACTTTCATGGATAGAAAGTCGATGCAGGGTGACACCTTCTTGCAGCGTACCATGGAAGACTTCGATTTCCGATGCGATACCGACCATTGATCCGTCCGCAAATCGGTTCACATCGCGGGAATCGATACCACCGATTTCCGAGAGACCGCCGTAAGGATTTCGAAGGCCAGCTAGCGTTTGCAACAGCGTTGACTTGCCAGCATGACCTTCACCGTGGACAGCTACTCTTTCTCCTGCATTTATATGGAAGTTCGGAATCGAAACATGGTTCCTTCCGGCAGCAACTACAAGGTCGCGAAAACGAACATCGACAGGGCCAATACCGGCATCGATCGAGCGCGATGGAGGAACAGTAGGAAGATCGATCAGGTGGCCAACTTTATCAGTCGCGGCCATCAGGTCGTAGAACGACTCGAGACTCTTGCCGATTTTCGAGAAGGCACCAACGACCACGGCAACAACCGACACGCTCGCGACCAATTGCCCAATTGTAAGTGCGTTATTGAGGACCAGCCAACCGCCGAGTGAGAGCAAAATCGAAATGGACACAGCATAGAGCATCAAGGCAAAGAGGGACTGACGGATAAGAACCACAAAGTGTTTTCTTCTGGCGCTTAAGTATTCCACCATGAGACGGTTCGCGCGGTCGACCGCAAAGGCGCCACCTCCATGAACTTGAAATGCATTCGGATTCCCGATGACATCTTCCAGCCAATGGGCAATACGATACTTCACCAAGGACTCTTCGATCGCCGACCGGACTCCGCCACGACCCAATGCGTAGATCATGATCGTCATCGACATCAACAATACGATATCAAAGGCCAAGAGGTAGGGACTGTAGAGCGCAAGGAGAAGCAATCCGGCTAGGGTTTGGATGGCGAGGGCGAGCAGATCCGTAAGGAGTGAAGCAGTCGCCTTTTGCAGAGTCATCACATCGAAGAACCGGTTAGCCATTTCCGGACCATGAATGCCATCGATCGCGGACCGTTCCAAGCGAGGAAATCGTTCCGCGAGATCCCCGATAACGCGGACGATCATGCGGCGCTGCAAGATTTCGACAACGAATAACTGCAAGGATTTGATCAACGCAGAAAGAGACAGGATCGCAAACAACAGAACAGCGATCCAGATCAAGGGTTGGATCACCGATGCAAAACCGATCGTTGTCACCATCTGCTCGACGGCCAGGGGCGTCGCAAGGTCCAGAAAGCTCACGACGATCGTAAACACGCCTAAAGTCCAGATGTCGCGAGAATCAAGTTTCAGTAGACGAAGCAACCTCTTTTGAGGCGAAAGATGCTCTATGTGATGCTCATGATCGGAGTGCGAGTCCACGTTTGCGTGTTGAACATTTTCCGGGTCGTGCCCGGAAGTGATTTTCTCACACGAAAGGGACGGTTCGGCGATAAAGTACTGGACGTCTTTTGCGCGACCAAGCAAACGGCCAACCTGTTTCCGCGAGAGAGAATCAGTCTTCTTGGTCTTGCCACTCAAGAACGTCGTATCAACTCGCCCACCTGCAACGTGCGAGAAGACAACTGCGGACAATTCCGCGTTATCTCCCCGGTAAAGGACCGCAACAGGGAATTCATCGAGCAGGACTTCCCACACATCGACTGTCGATATCTCCACAGGCGCGATTCGAAGCCCGACGGCCGACCCGGCACGCATCATCGACAATGCAGTAGCATCCGGGCTGACGTTGTCTTCTAAAATTGTGTCGGTCAGCGCTTGTGCAATACTCGACGACTCGTGGGGAACCTCGAGCCTTAGCAGAAGATCAGCAAGGACAGCACGAAGCAAATCGCGATGATTTCCCGAGTGACGCACTTGGCCATCTTGGTTTGGCTGCAACATACCGCGCTCTTTAATTAGAGTAACTGATTTCACTTAGCAGGTTCGGCCTTCTCGATACGATACTCTAAAGATAAGGTTTATAAAGCAACTCCATTTTTCGCAATAAATGATGCGAAATTGCAAAATAGTTAGTTTGAAACCTGCTTCGGATCGACTTTTACATATCTTTGACAAAGTAATCATGCACCGCGGACGCTTTGCCCCGCCCTCTGACGTTAATCTTTTGAAGTGATCAAACGCCGAATCATAATCGAACGCGTCGAGTTTTAAGGTCGAAGCTTCCCTCATATAGCGAGTCATCATGCGAAGTGCATCGAATCCGTCAGAAATGGCTTCTGGCACCACTACATCTTCTGCGACGCTTGCAGGGGCCCCAGTGGCCAGGCAGCACCATGCGACGGTACTGACCCCTCCTGTTAGTCCGGCGGGAGAGGAAATGGAGGGAGTCGTTACGGTCAAATCGGGATCTAAGGCCCAGCCGCGGATCCCTGAAGTCTATCGTATTCAATGGGGCGCGACGGCTTGGTTAATCGCGTTGCATATCGGCGCGCTGGCCGCACCATGGACATTTACTTGGAGTGGTTTGTGGCTCTGTTTGTTCATTCACTGGATCAATGGCAGTCTCGGAATTTGCTTGGGCTACCACCGTCTGCTGACCCACACGGGGTTGGTGGTACCGAATTGGGTAAAATATGGTTTGACATTTTGTGGCGTCTTGGCGGGAGAAGGAGGTCCGATCAGTTGGACTGCAAATCACCGCAAGCATCACGCTTACAGCGATCAACCCGGTGACCCCCATTCGCCTCACGATGGTCCTTGGTGGTCTCACATGTTCTGGTTGGCTTTCTCGACCGACAATGGCGACAAAGAGGGATTCACCAAGCATTGGGTCCCGGATTTGGTCAAAGACAAAGTCTTGATGTTCTTCGAGAATTTCTTCCTTCCGATTCACATTGTCTTCGGGGCGTTGCTCACCGGCGCTGGATACTTGTACGGCGGACAGGCTGTTGCCGTTTCTTGGCTGGTTTGGGCTGTGTGCGTCCGGATGGTAGCTGTCTTGCACGTGACTTGGTTCGTTAACTCAGCCTCGCACATGTTTGGCTACAAAAACTACGAGACTCGCGACGACAGCCGAAATCTTTGGTGGGTCGCGATCGTCGCTTACGGCGAAGGCTGGCACAACAACCACCATGCACTTCCCCGACTGGCCCAACACGGCCACAAGTGGTGGGAATTTGATATTACGTTCCAAGCGATTCGGCTTCTTCGAGCCCTTGGGCTCGCGAAAGATGTCATCGATTTGAAGGCTTATCAAGAGAAGCTCAACAAGCGAGCAGCCAAGAACGTCGCTTAGTTGCTTCTGATTGTTCCTTGGATTCCGTGGAGTTGTGTTATGACACAAGCGATTGTCGATCCAGAGCAACTGCGTCAGTTTGCGATGCAGTTGAAGCGATTCTCTGGAGGTTTGGCCGACTCAACGGCAAAACTCACGCAGCAGATGCAGCAATTAGCTATTTCCTGGCGTGATCAAGAGCATGTGAAATTCGCAGCTGAATTCGAGCAAGAACTCAAACAACTCGCTCGCTTGATCGAAGCCAGCGAGCGGCATGTCCCTTATTTAATGCGCAAAGCCGAACTTATCGAAGAGTACCAACGCGGCCATGGCTGACGCCAAAGTCGGGAATATCGAAGCGCTCGAGGAGTTTTCACGATCCATCGAAGCGATGAGGTCCGAAACTTCAACTAGTTCCGACGATATACGCGAACAGTTCCAGCGTGTCACAATGTGGCTTGGTAAAGAGCTACCTGAGTACTGGGCTAACGAACTGAGAATCGCTCAGAAGAAATGGGTTGAAGCGCGAGATGAGCTGGGACGTTGTCAGTCGAAAACACGATCCGATGACGAATCGTCCTGTTTGCTTCAACGCAAAGCACTTGAGCGAGCAACTTATCGGCGTGAACTCTGCGAACAACGCGCTCGACTTGTTCCTCAACTTGCAATGGAATGGGATCGCTTTGCACAAGAAGCTTTATCGAGCATACGGCAGCTCGATGACTTAGCCGAATCGACTCTACCTTTGGCGCAGCGCCGTCTGATTGAGATGATCGAAGTCCTCAAACGCTATGCATCGCAGTAAGAATAATCCATGATCAACTGGCCTCAATTACCTGACTATGGCGTTTATTCGGTGTGGCCCCAAGAGGGGATAGAAGCGTTCCATCCTGAGGACCGATCCAAGGTAGAAGACTGGGTGCCCAGCGAGCATATTTTCGAACGAACCGAATTCGATGGTGAGTATTACCATGTTCGAATTCCTAACGTGATCACTTTACGAGTAAAACCCATCTTGTGGTTGCCGGTAAGCTTCGAAGGCTTGCGAGTGGGAGACCAAGTAGAGGTATTAGCAAACAACTTGCAAAACGACCCAATGATCGCCACGATCATCGCCATGCGCTACTCGACGGTACGAAAAGTCATCGAGTACTCCATTGAGCATCTTGGGATGCAGATAGAAAAATCGTTTGTCGCTAGCGAACTCGTGAGACTCCCAGGGCCACTAGAGCCCCCTGAGTAACTCAACGCAATGCGGACTTGGATTTAGCGACTCATGGATAACCGTTCTCAGTCAACTCAAGCTCGGTTCGATCTAAGTATTGATGATCTGCGATCTAACCCATTTCGTGATCGGTTTGTTTTTGAACCCGCTATCGCAACGCAAACGAGTGATGGCACGCCTCATGGCGAAATGGTATATCTCGACGGAAATTCTCTCGGACGATTACCTACCAGTACCCTCGAACGCATGGATCAAGTACTGCGCAGTCAATGGGGTGATCAACTGATCCGTAGCTGGAATCTCCACTGGCTAGGGCTAGCAAATCGGATCGGAGAGAAAATCGGTAGACTCATCGGTGCTAAAACCGGCGAAACAATTGTCAGTGAATCAACTTCTACCAACCTCTACAAACTCGCTTGGGCGTTGCTTGCACATCGTGGTAAGCGAACAAGGATCCTCACCGACGCCGCGAACTTTCCTTCCGATTTATATGTTCTCGCTGGCATAGCAAAACAAGCTGGTCAGGACCTCGAAGTACAACCGCTGGCGTTTTGCGGCACGGATACTTCTTCGCTTTCCCACGCCAGTGTGCTAGAAGTCTTAGAATCGCAACTTGATGAATCGGTGGCACTAGTATCCCTTTCCCATGTCCAGTACCAAAGCGGCTATGCATTTGATTTAAAAGCCACATCGGAATTATGTCATCGATTTGGCGTTCCGATTTTGTGGGACCTTAGCCACAGCGTCGGTGCCATTAAGATAGACCTTGATGCGGCAAACGCTGATGCCGCGGTGGGTTGCACTTACAAGTACCTTAACGGCGGCCCGGGAGCACCCGCTTTTCTCTATTTACGATCAGACCTTCAAGCCATCATGCAGAACCCCATACAGGGCTGGTTTGGGGCAGCAAGTCCATTTGAGTTTCAACCAGATTACATACCAAGCTCAGGATTAGAGCGATTTCTTGTCGGCACCCCGCCGGTTCTCTCCACTGCGGCGATCGAACCCGGTGTTGATTTGGTACTAGAAGCCGGCATCGAATGGCTACATTCGCGATCGATCGGACTGATCGAAGCGTTTTTGAAGAGCTACGAAACCCGATTAGCCCAGTTGGGCTATGGCCTGATCACCCCCCGCGATCCGAAGATGCGAGGATCGCACTTGGCGTTCACCCACGAACATGGCTGGCAGATCACTCAGGACTTGATTCAGCGTTACCGAGTCATTCCAGACTTCCGCGAACCGAACATTATTCGCTTCGGTATCACGCCACTTACGAATCAACTCAGCGATATCGAACGCGCTGTCGAAGCGATGGAAGCCTCAATCCACACCGAATCCTATCGTGAGTTTTCGTCAAAGCGACAGGGAGTTACCTGATGATCATCCTAGGTAACGGATAGTTCTATAGTTCAGCGGCCTTTGTTATTTCTTGCAGCACAACATCTGCAGCTCGCTGAGCCCAACGCCAATACATCGCACCCGAAGGATGTAGTTCATCAGGTGCAAGCCATTTGCTGGGATACTCTGCAGCATCGCGAGAGATGTCGGTGATGTCGATGAAATGGGCGTTCTGAGCAAGCGTCTCCTCGCTTTTGATCCGATTGAACATATCGATTTCTGCAGCAATCTTCTTGGTATCACGGCCTCTCGCAAAGGGTGTCACCCCCCAGTCTGGGATACTTAAAACAAGTACACGACGGGGGCGATTATTGGCCCGCTCGATGGCATATTGCAGAAGTTCTCGAAAGTCCGTGCGAAAGATCTCTGCGCCTAGACCTCGATACTGGTTGTTCACACCGATCAGGAGTGTTACCCATCCATATGTCCGACCAATGAATGGACTTTGATCGATCGCACTTTGCAATTCATCAGTCGTCCAACCCGTCTTCGCGATGATGCGAGGTTGGTTCCATTGCACACCTCGTTCTTGCAATTCAGCAACTAGCTGAATTGGCCAACGATGCTTTTCCTCGACACTCTCTCCGATGGTGTAAGAGTCGCCTAGACTCAAAACATCTTGTTCGCCAGGGAGCGTAGGATTCATGTGCAGATAGACTAAAGACAAGAAAACTTAGGAAGTCAAAGTGGCCAGCCCCTCCGTGACCGCAGGGCTTTACTTCTGTTTTTCAGTCCAAATCTTTGGCCTAACGACATCCGAGACCAACCCGATTTTTTCAAAGACCAAGATCGTCAACCAACTGACATCGAATTCCCACCACTTGTGACCGTGAGCGGCCGCGCGTTGGTCGGCGTGATGATTGTTGTGCCAACCTTCTCCATTGGCTAACAGACCGATAATCCAATTATTGCGACTATTGTCTTTCGTGTCGTAATTCTTATAGCCCCAGATGTGCGTGACCGAGTTGACACTCCAAGTTATGTGCCAGTTCAAGACTGTTCGTACAAATACGCCCCACACCAGCAAGCTCGCACCGAACTTAACTCCTCCCCACACATCGCCCGTCATCAACCATCCGACGAGAAACCCAACAGCGGGGAAAAGCATCGCGACTGCCAAGTATATTTTGAGCCAATTCGTGTTCCGCTCTAGCTTCATGTAGAAGGGATCTTTGAGCAAGTCACGGGTGAATCGCTGATAGTCTTTCACGTTGGAGAAGTCGCGGTTGTCGAACATCAACCAGCCAAAGTGCCCCCAGAAGAAGGTCACCAATGGACTGTGAGGATCGGGTCGGTGATCCGAATGCTGGTGGTGGATCCGGTGCATTGCAACCCAGCATGCAGGTGTATCCTGCATCGTGCATACCCCAAGCACAGCCAATGTATGCTCGAACCATTTTGGAGCAACCATTCCTCGGTGCGTGAGCAATCGGTGAAAGCCGATATTGATGCCCAAGGTACCGAAAACATAGAGTCCCAAAATGCTCAGAACGACCCCTGTCCAGCTAAAAAACCAAGGAACGAAAGCCAAGCAAGCAAGCAAATGAATCACTGGGATTCCGATCGCATACCTCCAGCGAATCTTCACTGGATTGACCGCCGTCACCGGCCACTGCAAGGCAATAGCAGGATCTGCTTGCTCCACCGTTCGGTGATGAGAAACCGATCCCTCGGTGGCTTCGGGTTGACTATCCGGCAATAAATCGATCGACATCGTGATTGTTGGGTTAGTGGTTGCAATGAAACGATGAGATTCGATCCTCACCGAGAGCATGCGACAAGCAAAACGCAGGGGAATCCGTGAAGGATTTCCAGCAAGTCGTCCAAGTATCGCTTCCCTTGGTTCGCTCGTCGACGGACATTTTTTCAGTTTTGACTCTTCGCCGCACTGTATTTGATTCTCGATATTTGATTCTCGATTGCCAAAGCTTTTCCGCGAAAGCCATCTCCATCCATCCCTTGTACATTTCCTTCTCTGCGGTGCCTACCTGGAATCTCGATCATTTCCTCACAGGTAACCCTAAATTCCAAGCCGCAAACAAGAGCTTTAATGCTTCTATTTCGTCAAAATCAGCTTCCCCTGTTTGGTTCGTCTCAACCGGTATAATTGCCCTTCGTTTTCAATCCAAACCTCGTCTCCGCACCTACATAACTCTCGAAACGCAATGATCTTGGGAAGACGCGACAAAGCACCTGCATTGTCGGCCCTCTCCCCTACCCCATCACTCCCCTTTTCGTTCGCTGCTGAAACGTTTTTAGGAAGCTCAGGGGCAAGTTCCTGAGAATCTTGGCCAGCCGTTTTTTCGTCCATCGCTTCTTCTTGAAAACCTTTGGATTAGAGAACTCGTTGACCTTCCAGCGGGAAAACCAACCCCCCTGACCTTTTTCGCATAAAATACTGCGGAAATCTTACCCGAAAAACTCCACCCCGGACTTGAAATGATACTGAGTCTCAATAAGAATACCTTGCGTTGATTTTTGAGCAAGCGACCGGAAACCAGGAAGACTTAGAATTCCTTCATCCTAGCCAGCCAACTCCTTACTCGTTCGTTCCGTTTTTCGCGTGAACGTATCTAGGTGAAACTATGAGTGCTGTGCGTTTCGGTCGCCTTCGGGCTACCATGCTTGTTCCATCGGCCAACCGTCCGCGACGCGGATTTACCCTCGTGGAGCTTTTGGTCGTTATCGCCATCATCGGGATCCTCGTCGGGCTGTTACTCCCTGCGGTCCAAGCCGCCCGGGAAGCGGCGAGGCGTATGAGTTGTGGTAATAACCTCAAGCAACTCGGGTTGGCTCTTCACAATTACGAAAGCGCCATGCGGCGGTTCCCCCCATCGGCAAACACCACCGGAGGATCGGCAAACCAGCCTTGGTCTGGCCAAGCTGCTTTGCTTCCCTTTCTCGAAGGAGACAATGTTTACAAGAACATTGATTTCTCGGTCGGCTATCATCATCCGATCAACAAAGCCAACTTCCCACCCAATGGCATTGCCACCGTTCGGGTCCCAGTACTGTTGTGCCCGAGCGAACCGGAGGACAAGCCTCGCATCAATGCGAGCACCAATCAACCAGAGCATTATCCTCTTAACTACGCTTTGTCGATGGGCCAATATTTGGTTTGGGATCCGGTCTCGAAACAAAGTGGTGGGGCAGCTTTCGCTCCCAATGCACGATTCACCGCTGCAAGTTTTGTCGATGGACTGAGCAACACAATCGGTATGTCGGAAGTCAAAGCTTACAACGCGAGATTTCACGACGTTCCCAACTTGCCCACTACCGGCCCAGCGACTCCGCAGCAGATCGGTTCCTACACCGGTGGGGCTTGGTCTGCCGTCAGCGGTCACACCGAATGGGTATGTGGCCGAGCGATTCATTGCGGGTTTACAACCCAGTTCGCTCCGCAGACGAAAGTCCTTTTCACTGCGACTGATGGAAAAATCTATGACATCGACATCAGTGGTATCCGCGAAGGGATCAATCAAGTCAATGCGACACAGGCAGTGATCACGAGCCGCAGTTACCATACCGGAATGGTGCATGGATTGCTGATGGACGGATCGGTTCGATCCCTTAGCAGCAACATCCAGCTTGAAACTTGGCGAGCCCTCGGTACGCGTGCGGGGGGCGAAGTCATCGCCTTGGAAGATTAGTCGTATCGAATAATTTCCGAAGTGCGCTATCGATCGAGGACTCGGATCCTCGATCGACCCAAAGCCACGACTCGTGAAAACCATCGGCGAAAGCCGCTTCGGTGGGAACGTAACCGGTCCAACATTCCGCATACCCCACGGATACTATCGGGACTCGGTCACTACTTTTCTCGCTAATAGCCTGGGCTAAGGGCTGATACCCTACAAAGGTCTCACCTGGGAAGAGCACGAGCTTGAGAAGCCCCAGGTCTAAACAGACCAAATCGACCGGTTGTTGCTTTACAACGGCTCGATCGAAGCTTGCGAGCCCCATCGCAGCTAGAATTCGGTTCTCTATCGTGGCATTCGTATCGTTGAGCACCCCCATCAGTGCGTCTTTTTGCAAAGAAGGCTCTCGGCTGTAGGGCAATACAAGCGGAGTACTGCGGACTTGCCATCCCTCGCACGGCTGCTTGGCAACCCCTTCGGAGCTACGCTGCATGGCATCACGAATTTTTTCCGTAAGTGCAACCCTAGCTTCAAGCGTTCCGTCATTGTATTTCCCTGCAGTAACATCTCCGCTACATCCTGAAGCATAGATCTGATGGGTATCCCCTGTTTCCTTTTGACGACGTTCGCGTGCCAACCCTACGAAATCAGAAGTGACCTCACCACGTCCGTAGTAGCTCATTGGATGCGTAGCATACGTGTGATATTCAAGTATGCAGTTGTCGTTATTCCAGAACGAGACGGTGCGCAAAAATGGATCGATAAGCCCTTCGTCAGCTTGACGAAAAAGTGGCTCCTTTCCACTGCTTGAGCCTCTTGCAAAGTTCACGCTACCATCTGCGTGAACAATTCGACGATTTGACGCAACCTGATGAACTTGAGCTTGCGAATACCCGACATGAGAGATCCTACGCGCCGGATCCGACTTTGCCTCTGCGATCGCTTGACGAATCGCTTGCTCTGCCCGACGAAGTACGTTGTCATGAAACACTGGATCGAAGAGCTCACCGTGTAGTCCGACTTGATCTAGATAGCGTTGGGCATCTTCATCGATGACCGGTGCATCGTGTTGGTGCAAGCAACTTAGCAGAACATGGTTTGGGTCGGTTTGTGCAGCGTTTGCGATTGTCTTCCGCCAACGATCATAGGATCCATTTCGGATTTCGCACCAATCGATAGCCACTACGACCACTGGCTTGCCGTGCCCTAGCAAAACAAAACCGTGCAGTTCAAGCGAATCGGCGATCGATTTGGACTTCGTGGGCAAAACACCCATACAGCGATGGCCGATAGGGATCGTCACATCGATTGCAAAATCTGCTAGGAAGGCATTAGTTTGTCTCACCGATTCAATCGCCGAAGTCGTTTGAATCGGCATCGTCGCAGCGATCGCCACAATCAAATGCTGGAGGCATTCGCGGCGGCTAGGATGTTTGTTCACGATACTGGCGGACTGCGAGGGAGGATTCGTTGGTTTCATAACTGTTTCAGACAATGGATAGGCAATCGATGGGGCGGCACGCTAATGCTTGCCGATGCGCACAGATACGATCCGTTGCGGGCCAGGCCCCAGCACCACGCTCTTAGAACTGTCCCGTGACACGTTGAAGCTGTTAGTATTCTCACACGATTTGCGCCGCGTGCATCGCCGCTGCACAAAATTCGATATGCTCATCGAGATCGACTCCGAAAGCTTCAGCACCACGTGTGATGTCATCCCGGTTGACCGCCGCTGCAAAACTCAGATTCTTGAGTTTCTTTTTGACGCTCGAAGCCGTGATACCTTCGAGTTTCTGTGGGCGAACCATAGCGCAAGCTGTCAAGAAACCGCACAGTTCGTCGCATGCGTATAACCCGTGATCCAGACGCGATCGGCGTGGATACTCGTGCGATAAGTAATCCGCATGCGAAAGAATCGCGTAGATGATCTCTTCCGAGTAGCCTCGCTCACGTAGAATCGCACTTCCTTGCATCGGATGATCCGGAGGATTGGGCCACCGCTCGTAGTCAAAGTCGTGCAACAAGCCGACGGTACCCCAACATTCGATATCTTCCCCAACCTTCGCAGCGTAAGCTCGCATCGCAGCCTCGACCGCTAACATGTGTCGTCTTAGAGAGTCGCTCTGTACGTACTCTTGAACCAACTCCCAGTTGGCTTGCCTATCATGACTCATTTCGCCCCCTTTTTCGTCCCAGTTTCAAACCTCTAACGCATGGCGTCGTTCCACTCGACCCCTACGCGCTTCGCCCATTGTTCCCAGGCTTCGATCAAAGCATCGCGCTGCTGCGGAAACCGACTTGAAACGTCGTTGGTTTCGCAACGATCGGACCGAAGATTATACAGCTCCCAGCTCACAGGTGTCGCAGAACGTTTGGTCCATACCGCTTTCCAGTCTCCTTGACGGATCGCATGAGCCCCTTGATGGTCAAATCCTAAGGTACGAGCGGCGTGCAAGCCTTGGGTAACCTCAAAGAGCGAGTAGCCTTCGGGCTGAAGCAAATCGGGCTGTTCGTCGCGAGTAGGATAGCGTGTTCCAACAACATCGAGGACGGTCGGCAAGATATCGATCATGTGTGTTGGATGGTGCACCCAACCAGGATTGAGCTTTTCAGCATCAGTCCCGATTCGGGGTGGATAATGCACGACGCACGGGTTGATGATTCCACCTTCGTAGGTGAAGTGTTTGTAGCTACGCAACGGAGTGTTGCTCAAATTCGCCCATCCGCTTCCGTACGATTGGTGGGTACCAGGCGTACCGATCAAACTTAGCTCATTCTCCGCATGCAACTTGGTAGTCCCCTTGCGAGAGTCGCCATCGAAGCCGAATGGGCCCCATTCATAACAAGCCCCGTTATCGCTCAGGAAAACAATGAGCGTATTTTCCAGAGCATTGGTGGCTTGCAGGTGTTCGATGATTTCACCTACCCCTCGATCGATCGATTCGACCATCGCTGCATAGACGGCCATGCGTTGTGCAAGATCGTGCTGACGCTCGACAGGTAGGTCTTTCCAAGCGGGGTTTGGCTGTCCCGAGTAACCATTTGCGATCGAGTTTTCATCGACCGGAACGAGCGACCTCTCGGTTAGTTTCCAAGCTTCTCCGTCGACCAAATCGAGCGACCGCATACGCTCGAATCGCTCTTCTCGAAGCACATCCCAGCCTCTCCTGTAGGTTTTCTGGTAAGGCACAACGCGTTCCGCTGGAGCTTGGATCGGAAAGTGTGGTGAAGAGTGGGACAGAAACACGAACCAAGGTTGATTGCGGGCTTGTCCTTGGCGAATGAACTCAAGGGCATACGCATTAAAGACGTCGGTAGCGTAGAAATTCTCCGGAGGAGGATTGATCTCTTTCTTGCGGCCTTGCGGCATTCGCACGTAGAAATCCCGATCGAATTGATTATGGGAGTGATCTCGGGTGTATCCGTAAAATTCGTGAAAGCCTCTGTCGATTGGACCGGTTTGCGGGTGCATGTGCCATTTGCCGACAAAGTAGCATCCGTATCCGAGTGGATCTAGCAGTTCCGCAATGGTCGCGCATTGACCATTGAGACGACCAAGATAACCGGGGCCTCGTCTTTCGTCTGGTTGATTGGAGGTAAAGTCCCCGATGCCGGTTTGGGTGGGATACAGCCCAGTCATAAGCGCTGCTCGGCTTGGGCAGCATCGAGCAGAATTATAGAATTGAGCGAAGCGTAAAGAGTTCTTCGCGAATTGATCGATACACGGAGTACGAATTTCTCCTCCATAGCAGCCCAAGTCCGAGTACCCAAGATCATCGGCTAGGATCACTAGCACGTTGGGTCGAACTGTTGTTTCCGCCCAGGAACGATTCAAATCCCACAGGAAAAGCACGCAGATTACAAGTTTCAGGAACCATTTCAGGTGAAGAGTGACGGTCCAATTTCTGTCTTGAGAGTTTGGAAACTGGCTCATTCGCTTCTACCCTTGGTTGTGCGGATACATCAGGAAATCAGATCGAACATAGGACGATCGAACAAGGCAGATCCAAAGCCTACCACACGTCATATTTTATGCAGTTCGACGGGAGACGATTTTGTTGACTAGAGCCGATCGCGCCGTTGAATTTGACTTAATAGTTCCAAAGTTGTAGATCGAAGTTCATCAAGTGAATAGGACTGCAGACTCGATGTGCTCTCAATTGGTACACCTAAGCTCTCCTGAAGCATTTGAATGAACGAGATTTCACTCGCTTTTATTCCTTCCTGTCGGCCTTCTTGTCGGCCTTCCTGACGACCTTCTTGTCGGCCTCTTGTCAGCAACTGATCCGCAATGGAGCCAGGTTCAATTTGGGTCGGAAATACCCTTTGTACAGTCATCGACAATACCTCCGCTGGGATCGCTTGGCTGGTTGCCATCACATAGACCAAAAAAACATCGACATGCTCTCGTCGGAACGAGGTAGCACTTGGTTCAAGCAACCACAACAAAATTTGCTCGAACCAATCCGAAAGCTCGTTCCTGCGACTATATTTTAGCAGATGCAATACGCTTTTCAAAAAGGGATCGCTTGCAAGCGATCCGTCTGGAACTTGTGTCAAATCTAGCAGCGGAAAAGTAAATCGCACGCTGTACGGAGCAACGCTTGGTGGTACATCGATAAGTTCATCCAAGCTGCGAGGGGCAGACCACGCCCTCGTACCATGATAAACGACCATCGGAATCACAGGACAGAGTCGCAACCCGTTGCGTTGGCGATGCTCCCAAATGCGGACGATGTAACGAAGCAATTGAAAGCAAGTATACGTATCCGAAGCACTTTTATGTTCAAAAAGCATGTAAACCAAGGCTTCGGGGGTGGAAGACTCTGGGCCACTTCGGGCGTCTGCAAGTTGGACCCTATATAGGATATCCGAATAGCTCTCTTGCAAATGGCCGTCGACGAAAGAGTCTTTCATTAACTCAAGCGTGCTTAAATCCAACGCTTCGATCACACTCAATGGTAAATGAGTCTCGATCAAGCTCCTTGCGGCGGAGACATGCGAGAACGCGTAATGGAAGAAGTTGTTATGCGGTGTTGGTAATTGCGAATCGTCCATGCTATGAATTTTAGGACGATCGGAAATTTAGCGCTGATTTTGGTCGATAATTTTTGGTCTATCATGCATTATCTTGGGTGATGGTATCATTACAGGGGAAAGGCACCGTTGACTATTTAAGACAAAGAACTCTGCCAAGATCTTCTAGGACTGACATCCCCTTGGATCGTCTCCGACGTCAAATTAGACATTCGAACCGATGAGGTCCAAGCGAGGTTCCAGCACGCCACAAAAATGGTCCATCTTAAGTGACGAGAATGGCAACTCGCGTATTGTCAACATTACGTCAGCTCGAATACGACGGCCACAAATCCGTTGGATCAACTCCCAAGGCCTGCGAAATTTTCTTTACCGTTCGACGCTGAGGACGGCAATCGCGAGAAAGAATATTTGCTATCGCAGACTGCCCCAAGCCAACGGATTCGGCTAATGACTGTTGGGTAATACCCTTCTCATCCATCAACAAACGCAATCGTTCTGAGAATGAAAGCTCTTCGGCGTTCATGTCAGCTACGATTTTTGCTAGTTCAGGATCGCGAGATGCGGCATCAAATTCACTCTCCGCCAAATCCATTCCGTGCAAACCCTTGTACGGATTCGGAAAGAGTGCGTCCGCGACGGAAAATATCGCCATGTGTTTTTCATCCGCATCCGAATCGTCGGATAAAATGACATCGTAAATCAACTCCTTTACGAGTTGCTGGATGTCATTTGTGCATTCCATGTATGCGTGGATAAACTTGATGCCGTCAGATTGTGATTTGAGAGTGTCCATTAGGTCTTCCATCAAGCACTAGGGGGAGTGGAAAGGTGAAGTGAACGTCATCTAAACATTGCCATCATAAAAACGATCAATAACCGTTCGCCGTCGTAGCAGAAAAGTCTTGCAATTTGCCTTTGTGAATTCATCTCGTTTCTTCTGTAAAACTCCAATAACCCAAATGTGCGGAACGGGTTCATGCGTTGGGGCCCAACTCGGACGCGCCAAAATCTGCGGATGCCAAGTGATCACTCGAAGATTGTCGCAACCACCTAGAGCATCTCCTATACGCAGTTCTCCAATCCTCTCTGTCCTCAATGCCTTGATCCAATCCCAGTCCAAATCCTCAACCAACCCGCCAGCCCCCCAAAATCTCAATTTCAATGCATGGCGTCTCAACAATGCTCGATCTCGCATATGCGGAAGCCAGTACTTCGCATCGTGGAATGCTGGACGAACCGCTCGAACATAGTAGTTCCCAGTCATGTTGCCCGGTAAATTCGTCATATTGAAGGGGCGTCCTTTCAACAATACGTTGCGAGAATTCGATTTCCAGCTGAATTATCACACTTTCAAGCCGCCAGACAACACCAAAGTGTGATAATCGGAAAATACTGACGAGAGTTACAAATTCTGAAAGCCCATTTAAATCCTTGTTTTATTGGCTTTACCGCAATTTTGGGATCCATTCGGGTTTTGAGTGCACAGTGGAAAGACCCTCCAATTCAACACAATGAACTCTACCAGCACAGGAACGGGAACACGATCCTGCTTCCCTGCATGCAGGATCTCACTTCTTAATCCGATGCGAGAACTTCAGAAAAGCGAACTAAGCACCGGAATATTGCAGAATAATTGTGGAATACTGAAGGTGTCAGAAGTCAAAATCAGGTGTTTCGGCTGCATCGATCGCTTTGCGAAGCGAAGCGCAGCGTTCAAGCTGATCTTCTTTGGCGAGCTCGACAGCTTTATCGAGCGATTCGATCGCTTCGTCTGACTTCCCTGCCGTGTAAAGAGCGATCGCTAAAACGTAGTGTGCGAACCAAGTCGCTTTCGTATCATCGCTTTGTAAGCTCTTGGTTGCTGCGAGAACTGCTCGGTTGGCATCCCCAGGTGTCTTCTTCGAACGCTGTGAAAAATTTAACGCTAGTCGTCGGTTGGCAGCGGAGGAAAAGTTTGGATTGGCAGCCAGTGCTTTCCATTCTGTCTCAGCAATCGTCGTTTGTTTCTGAGCAAGTGCCAATTGTGCCCGAAGCCAT
>CAIJIZ010000215.1 GCA_903820735.1 uncultured Pirellula sp. | reverse complement strand
TACTGCACATCTTCGCCTGTCGTGCGATTAAACAATTGAAGCAATCCCGAATGAAAATAGACTTGCCACCCTTCAAAGGACGTTCCAATTCGTTCCACAACCGGACACAGATGGGAAGATTCGTGAACACCATCGGGACCTTCTTGCAAATTGCGTTGGTCGAATGATGTATTTACGACCACTTTCCCATCGGGCCAGGATGCGATTCGGCTCGCAACCCCTTGGCGGGCTGCAAATCGTTCAAGCAAACTCGATTGCTCATTGAATCGCAATACCCCTGGTTGATATCGACCAGTAAATGACTTCGCTAGTTCGATAAAAGCATCGTTGTCTTGCCCAAGCTCTAGCCAAGCCTTCATCGGCCTCTCGCCTCGCAGGTAAACCGAAGCGCGAACCCGCTGTACTTCCTTTGTAAACGATTCTGTCCAACCGCTGGCTTGAAACTTGTTTGGCTTCGATGGAATTAAATACTCAGCGTCGATCAAACTCCGATTTCCAAGGGTCTTTACGTAACGCAATCGAGCTTCATCCGTGTATGGTAATCCATCGAAATGCTGCAACCGCAATCGTAATTCACTCGGGTCGCGCGTCGCTTCGGGAGACAATCGCTCCTCAATTGCCTTACCTAACTTTTCCCAATCCTCAGGCTTGATCTTCTCTGCCGTTCTCGCCAGTCTTGCGGAAATCCAACTGTCTTCTTGGATCGACCAGCGATTGTTGACATCGACATCTTGGCTGTCGTTCATTTGATCAACACGGCGATGCATCCGACCATCGGACAACTCAAGCAGTTTCTCGAAGGCCTCGCTCCAACGCTCTTGTTGTTCCAATCCATGGATCACGATTCGTAGATACGAAGGAAGGTCCATGTCGAACGTCAACGCTTGATACTTGCGAACGCGATCCACATAACGATCAAAGTCCGATCGCAAGGCGATCGATGCCGCTTTGACCAATGAGCGTTGGATGCTGCGGTCGTTCGGAGCACCCTCCATCGCTTGCTCAAGATTCGTTAGTGCACCGTCGATGTTTCCGGACGCAAGATCCAATTCCCCTTGCTTGAGCAACGTCATAGGCGTCTGCCCCGATCGCTTCAACTCCTCAAGCAATTCTTGCTGGAATGGATCTCGTAAAGAATAACAAGTCAGTTCATATGGACTGGTGCTCAATAATTGGTTGCCAACGACGGTCAGATTCCCCAGCGCACGCTCTGTGCGTGTCGTCGAGAGGATGGCACCTTGGACCAAATCAATTTCCATTAACTGCTGCGTGGACAGAGGAACAAACAACTTGGAATCAGCCCGCACGCACTTGCCAACTACTTGAGCACTACCCGGAAACGGAATGGGCGTCCAAGCTGGTTGGCCTGTCTTCAAGTCAATACCAACGATTTCTTGGGCATAGACCAATACAGCAACTTGATTCCATACACCTGCTATAAATCGAAAGGTGGTGTTTTCTTCTAAGCCGATCTGCCACAGCTCCGATCCATCGGCGTTCGATACCCCATAGATCGCTGTCCCGTTCGAAGGGGCGAAAACACTTACTCCATCCTGAGAGATTACGAAGGTGTTCAGTGGACGAGACATCATCGGGTCTGTCTCTCGTACATCCATCCCGCCGACAAAATTAAATGCGGCTCCAGGTGTCAAAGACGCATTCAGTGGATAGCTTTTGTTCCAAGCGAGTTCACGACGATCCAGATCGTAGGCGACCAAGAATCCCGATAACGTCGGACACAAAACCAGCGATCCATCGATCGTAGGTGTCAAGCCAAAGGATTTGCGTTGGGGATCAAGTGAAATCGTCGTCCCTTGATTTGCCGCTAAAGGCTGCTTCCATCGCAGTTTACCTGTCGCTGGAACCAGGGAAATCAAATAAACCTCGCCATTGATCTCCGCGATGACTAGCAACTCGGTCGGCGTAGGCAACGGCGCTCCTAGAAATAAAGCTCCCGTTAACTCGGGCGCACTCGAGGTCGATACACCACCGCATTCCCAAAGCAACTTTCCTTCCTCGGGCATACTCCAAGCTTGAAGAACGTTATTCGTCCTTATCATCT
>CAIJIZ010000214.1 GCA_903820735.1 uncultured Pirellula sp. | reverse complement strand
CAGTTGCAATGGGATCTTCTCAAGTGGGATACTCATGCAGGCATCCAAAACTTAGTCGCAGACCTCAATCATTTACTGGCTTGCGAACCTGCACTTTACCAAGGTGATTTCCACGGTTCGGGTTTCGAATGGGTCGATTGTCAAAATGCATCCGCCAACGTTCTTGGCTACCTTCGAAAAACAGTGAATAACCCAAGCAATCCCTCCGAAGCAGAAGGACCAGCTGAGCATCTCTTGGTCTGTTGCAATTTCACCCCAGCGGTACGTGAATACCGGATGGGAGTCCCATCCTCCGGAAAATACAAAGAGATCTTTAACAGCGATGCTACCCGTTACGGTGGATCAGGGGTTGGTAACCAAACTGCCCTACAAGCCGATGCTACGTTCCCCTACCACGGACAGCCTGCTTCGGTACTCATTACCTTGCCACCGCTAGCGACGATTATTCTCAAGCCGTGCGAATAACTACCGTGTAGTGTTGCCGGCGAGTAACTTCGCGACTTCTTTACGCATTGCGTCTCGAGAGAACTCATCGACATTGGACAAGGAATCCTCTCCTTGTCCGGAACCCAGGTTCCGTTTTCCTACCACAAGCCGCCCCGAAACCGCAGTGACATCTCCTCGCATTCCACTTGCTTTAAGAGTCACTGATTTATCGTCGGACTTGACCCATTCGACTCGGACGGTCAATTCCTGACCAGGTTCCATAAAGTCCGCAAACTTGACGTTTCGGACTTCGTCCAAAGTCAAAAGAGAAGAAGCATAGTTTTCCGTTGCGCTGACCAACCACATCGAAGCTTGATAGAGGGCTTCGAGCATCATCACTCCCGGCATCACCGGGAACAATGGGAAGTGATCCCGAAGATAGTCTTCGTGGTGATACAGCTTGCGAGTCGCCACAAGATACTCACCCGGAACCAACTCAACGATCTTATCTAATTGACGGTATCGCACGAAAACCTCCTGAAAATCCATCTGCAATAAGCGTAGTGCTTAGCCCAAGGCTTCAAGCAAACTTTTGACCAAGGTGCTCGCAGAAGCAATCGCTTCGTCTTCCGAGCGATTTGCTCCTTCTAAACATCGAACAATCGCAGATCCGACGATCAATCCGTCACAAACAGGGGCCAAAAGTCGTACATGCTCGGGCTTGGAGATACCAAAACCAATGCAAATCGGCAAGTCCGTCCTGGACTTGAGCCAACCGACGCGATCGACCAAACCTTCAGGTAATTGAGTTCGCTCGCCTGTGATTCCCGTCACGGACACAAAATATAGGAATCCGGAGGATTCTTGTGCGATCCGAAGAGCGCGCTCCGGTGGGGTCGTTGGCGTGACTAACTGGATTAAGTTGAAGTCTCTCTCGCGACATACTTTGGATAGTGCTGTGCTTTCCTCAACTAACAAATCCGGAACAATCGCACCGCTAAACCCAGCTTGCTTGGCCGATTCGACGAAAGCCTCTGGCCCTTGGCGATGAATGATCGCGTAACTGACCATCGAAACCAATGGCATGGTCAACGTATTGCGGTCCTGCTCGATCCGATCGAAAATCTGATGTAACTTGATTTTGTTCGTCAAGGCTCGCGTGTAGGAAGCTTGGATCACCGGTCCGTCTGCGATAGGGTCGCTGTAAGGAATCCCGACTTCTGCCATTGAGCATCCAAGCTCCTGAAGTCGCTTGAGTACCTTCGCGGTGAAATCCATGTTCGGATCTCCAGCCGTGATGAAGGGCATCAACGCTTTCTTCCCAGATGCCCGCAACTTTTCAAACAATGTATCAATGGCTGTCATGTACTTATGGACTTCCGAAAAAAATTATAAGTCGATTACGACGTCGCGCCCAGTTACCACTCTTGTCCACGCAGACGAGCAAGTTCCGCAGCATCTTTGTCCCCACGTCCAGACAAGCAAATTACCAGATGTTGATCTGGACTCATCGTCTTGGCGATCTCGGCAGCTTTTGCGACCGCATGACAAGTTTCCAATGCAGTCAGAATCCCTTCATTCTTGGCTAGGAAATCAAATGCGCCTAAAGCTTCGTCGTCCCTGCATGAGGTGTACTCAACCCGATGAGCATCCTTCCAATACGAATGCTCCGGCCCAACTCCTGGGTAATCCAAGCCTGCTGAAATCGAATGCACATCGCTCGTCTGACCGTCATCATCTTGCATGACATAGCTGTATGAACCGTGCAAAACTCCCGGTGCGCCGAAAGTAAGTGGAGAAGCGTGATCGCCTGGTGTGCCACCTCGTCCACCCGCTTCAACACCAATCAAGCGAACACCTTTGTCAGCGACGAATGGATAAAACATTCCAGCCGCGTTGCTGCCACCACCCACACAAGCGACGATTGTATCGGGCAACCGTCCGATGCTCGTTAAGCACTGCTCGCGGCACTCTTTGCCAATAACGCTTTGGAAGTCTCTTACCATCATCGGAAATGGGTGAGGACCAATCACCGAGCCGATGATGTAATGCGTGTGCTCGACACTCGACATCCAATCGCGCATTGCTTCATTGACTGCATCTCGAAGTGTCTTCGACCCACTTTCCACGGGCCGAACCTCCGCACCCATCAATCGCATACTAAAGACATTGGGCTTCTGGCGTCTCACGTCTTCCGCACCCATATACACCACGCATGGGAGTCCGAAGTGGGCACAAGCCGTGGCGGACGCAACGCCGTGTTGACCCGCACCCGTCTCTGCAATCACCCGCGTTTTTTTCATCCGCAACGTCAATAAAGCTTGCCCAAGCGTATTGTTGATCTTGTGCGCACCAGTGTGGTTCAAATCCTCTCGCTTGAGCCAAATCTGAGCGCCACCGAGTTGCTGGCTGAATCGCTTTGCGTGATACAACGGAGATGGCCGACCCACGAATCGATGGAGCAACTCATCGAGTTCCGCTTGGAAATCCGGATCCGACTTCGCTTTCGCGTACTCTTGCGTCAATTCCTCAAGTGCCCGCGTGAGGGTCTCCGGAACAAATCGACCACCAAAGACGCCAAATCGACCACTCGCATCAGGTACCGATGGCGTTGCACTCGATGCCGCTCGCACGTCCGGAGACTCTATCGTACTCATATTCGCCTTGCTGTTTCGCCTGAGGGTGTTCTTGAACGAATGGATTCTTGTATTGTCGGTGGGACTCGAAGCAGGTCAAGCGACGAATAGACGAAGCTCGTTGTATGCAGCCACGATTCGATCGGCTGCTTCGTCGATTTCTTGGGTAGTATTAAATCTTCCAATGCCAAATCTGAGGCTGCTGCGGGCTTCCTCGTCGTTCAATCCAATCGCTTGCAGCACGTGACTCGGACTCGGATCGGACGATGAACATGCCGAACCACTGCTGAGAGCTAACTGAGGAACCTTGAGCATCAGCGATTGCCCCTCCACCTTGGGAAACCGTACATTCAGGTTTCCAGGCAACCGGTTTTCCCAACTTCTAGCAGGCGATTGTGCGGGCTGGATCGCTCTGGCCTCGATTGGCGGACCGTTAAGCCCGAGTCCCGCGATCGACTCGAATAATCGATCCCAAAGCCGATTGCGCAATATTCGCAATCGCTGAGCTTCGATCGGTAATTCTTCTGTGGCAACCTCCAAAGCCCGGCACATACCGGCGATTCCTGGGGTATTTAGCGTCCCGGATCGCAGATTGTTCTGCTGACCACCCCCAATAATCTGAGGCCGAAGTCGCAATCTATCCTTGGGTACTAACAATCCTCCGATCCCCTTCGGACCGTAGAACTTGTGCGCCGAAAAACTAATGAAATCCGCTTGTATATCCTCTGCACGAAAATCGATCTTGCCAATCGCTTGGGTCGCGTCGATGTGCAGCAAGGCTCCGACGTTGTGACAAGCCTGTGCTAAAGGTTCGATGTTCTGAAGGGTTCCGATTTCGTTATTCCCTAAAATCACGGAAACCATCGCTACTTTGTCGTTCAACGCTTCCTGGAATGCTTCCAAGTCGATTGCACCGGCTTGCTGAGATGCTGCATCTTTGACTTTGATGTAACCGACGGAATAACTCTGGTCGCTGAGTTTTTGGCCAGTTAATTTCGGACCACTGCATTCAAGAGTCTTCAGGCGTTTTGCGCAATCGAGCACCGCGCGATGATCTGCTAACCCGACTAAGAGGCCTCGCCGTGTTTGTTTGGGATGAGAAAACGTCCCGAAAATCGCAAGATTGATACTCTCCGTCGCGCCACTTGTATAAACGAGTTCATGGTTCGGTGCACCGAGCAACCCCAAGATCCGCTCAGTGCACTGCTCTACCATGGCGGCAGCCCGTCTGCCTGACCCATGCGTATGGCTACCGGCGTTCGCAAACTCGTCGTTCATCCATGGCAGCATCGCTTCGATCACTCGCGAATCGACTCGCGTCGTAGCATGATTGTCTAAGTAGATCTCTTGCATGAATGGTCAATCTGGTCCCGCGACCGGGAAAACAAGCCCTCTAATAAGGGCTTGTGTGTTGGAAAAATCCTTGCTGGAGATTACCATTCTAATCACTGCACCCGTGTCTACTCAACGCGTCTGCTGAATGCCCCAAACCCTGCTGTCGCGACGCCCCGTTCCGACCAAAGTTCCTTGTCTTTGTTTTCACAATAACTCTTCTAGAATTCCCTGGTCGCGCCGGACTTTACGCGTGCGTGATTGAGGACCAGAACTGATCCAAGCAATGCAGGCGTCAAAACCAGACAACTTAGAACGCTGGATACCGGCCCTCGGGTCTCTAAGGCAGTACAATCGCTCATGGTTTGGCCGAGATTTATTTGCAGGGGTTACCGTAGCTGCCGTGGCGGTGCCTCAAGCCATCGCATATGCCAAAATTTTTGGAATGCCTGCCGAAATGGGGCTCTACACAGCGATCGTAATGACGACCGTTGGGGCCGTTCTCGATTCGTCGAAGCAGTTGATCAACGGCCCGACGAACGCCATTTCTATCGCGATGCTCAGCGCTTTGGCTTCTATCGATGGGGATGAAAACCGAAGGGCCGCTGCAATCCTGATGGCCTTGCTCGTCGGTGTGATACAAACGGCAATATCTTTGTTCCGTTTCGGTGACCTCTCCCGGTTTATCTCCCATGCAGTCATCGTGGGTTTTACCCTCGGTGCATCTGTTCTGCTCCTGATGGATCAATTGAAAAACATCCTCGGGCTGCACGTGACCATCGACCCTCACGATCACTTCTTGGTCCGATTCTGGAAAACTATCGCAGAAAGCGCGGGTGTTCATTGGCCCACCTTTGCGGTTGCTGCCTCGACCGTCGCTATCGCTGTGTTCATAAGATTTATCAACCGGCGACTCTCTATCTGGCTCCCGGAATTTCTCATCGCTCTGATAGCTGTCTCGATCGGGTTGTATTTCGTCGACCCCGAGGGGGTTCTCAAAGTCAAATTAACCGAAGCGGTCCCCAGAAAACTACCCTCGTTCGCTTTGCCTCAATGGGATTTGGCCCTCGTCCGCGATCTCTCTGGTAGCGCACTTGCTATCGCGTTCCTGGGATTATTAGAAGCCATGGCTATGGCCAAATCGATTGCGGCTAAAACGGGTGATAAACTCGACATGAACCAGCAATGCTTAAGCGAAGGTCTGGCGAATACCGCAGGAAGTTTCTTCAACTGCTTTCCTGGCTCCGGTTCCTTGACTCGAACTTATATCAACCACAGCTCTGGTGCCGCTACTCAGTGGTCCGGAGTCATCAGCGCAATGGGCGTCGCATTGACCATCCTGGTCTTCGCCCCCTACGCTGCCTACATTCCAAGACCTGCTCTATCCGGAATCCTCGTCCTGACTGCTTTCCGTATGACAGAAATGGCAACCCTGAAGTACATCGTCAAAGCAACCCGATTCGATGCATGGATCCTTGTCGTCACCGCCCTGTCTGCAATCTTGGTCTCCGTTGAATTCTGTATCCTGATCGGTGTTGTTTTGTCCTTCGCTCTCTACATTCCTAAAGCTGCAAAAATTAGCAGCACGGAGCTGACAATCAGCCAAGGAAAAGTCGTACGAGAAATCAAACCCGGGGAGAAACGCTGCGAATGGATTCGTATCTACAACTTCGAAGGTGAGCTCTTCTTCGGAAGCGCCCCTGAATTCGAACGCTTGCTCGACTCCATTGAACTCGAAGCTCAACCACCTCTACGCGTCGTGATTTTGCGACTCAAACGCGCTAGAAACCCTGACTCGGTCTGCATGATGGTTCTCGATACCTTTTCGCAGAATATGCTCAGCAAGGGAGTCACGGTCATCCTCAGCGGTGTTGATGCAGAGATGCTCGCGATCCTGAGCAACGTGGGACTCGTTCTCCACATCGGTAGAGAAAATATCTTCCTCGAGCAATCCGAGATCTGGGGAAGCACCAGTCAAGCGCTGCAAAGAGCTTACGAGATCTTCGGAACCGAGCGATGCTCGCACTGCACGCAATTTCACAGCCAGTCCCAGGCTTTGCCGAACAACTAATCTGGCATTACCGAGCAAATAATCTCGTATCCAACTGAGTTGCGATGCTCCCTCTGCTTGCACACTCAGATCGCTGCTACTGCTCAGATTCTCGACGCCGCATCGTCAAGTGCTTGCGCCAGTGAACATTATCCAACTCTGGATAATCGGTACGCAAATGAACTCCTCGAGATTCCTGTCTGGAGAGTGCAGTATGCGTCATCATCAAACTGACCGTAAGCAAGTTCTGTAGTTCCCATGCTTCTACGTCGCGAAGCGAATGAGACAGGACATAGCTCGAATATCGATGGATGTCTTGAAGAGCCTCTTCCAGTCGTTCCTGGCGACGCTGCACCCCAACCGAACGCCACATTACCGCCCGCAAGGAATTGCGGATATCGGACACATCAAACCAAGCCGGTACGCCTTCGCGAGGTTTATTCTCGACTGGCAAGACCCGTAAATCGCTCTCTGGATCCTGCTTGGCTGCTTTCGAAGCGTTTCTGCCTGCGATCGCACCATAAACCAATCCTTCTAAGAGACTGTTTGAGGCCAAGCGATTCGCGCCATGAAGTCCACTGCTGGTAACCTCACCGGCCCCCCAAAGTCCCGGCAAACTCGTTCTCGCTTGCTCGTCGACAGTCGCTCCCCCAATCATGTAATGGGCCCCTGGCCGAACTGGAATTGCGTCCTTGGCGATGTCCAACCCAAATCCCTCGCAAACCTTCGCAATCCCAGGAAACCTTCGGCGAACATGATCTGCATCCAAGTGTGCCAAGGTCAAGTATACCGACGGCGACTGCGTTTTCTCCATCTGGCTGACTATCGACTTGCTGACCACATCGCGCGGTGCAAGCTCCAATCGACTGTCGTAGTCTTTCATAAAACGATAACCGTTAGCATCGATCAAATAAGCCCCCTCGCCTCGTATGGCTTCGGTGATCAATGTTCGGGACGAACCGGCGATGTATAGAACGGTCGGATGGAATTGCATAAACTCCATATCTCTCATCTGCGCACCGGCTCTAAAAGCTATCGCATGCCCATCCCCCGTAGCTACCTTGGGATTTGTCGATTCGCGAAACACCTGCCCGCATCCACCCGCACACAACACTGTTTGCTTAGCCCAAATAATGACGGGCGCACCCTGCTTGATCGACACAACCGCGCCGCGACATCGCCCCTCGAATGTGATCAAGTCAATCGTATAGGCTTCCTCGCAAACCTCTATGTTGGGCTTTGCTCGTGTATGCTCGATCATCGCTCGCATGATCTCTTTGCCGGTCGCATCACCCAGGGCGTGAATGATCCGCTGATGGGAATGACCTCCTTCGCGACCCAGTATCAATTGACCATCTAAACGATCAAACTCCGTTCCCCAGTCAATCAATTCCGCAACTCGTAAGGGAGCTTCTCTGACTACCATCTCCACCGTCGGAACATCACACAAGTCGCCACCTGCGACAAGCGTATCCTGGATGTGATTATCAAATCGATCCTCGGGATCCCACACGCTCGCTATCCCACCCTGGGCGTAGGCACTGTTGGACTCCTGCACTTTGTCCTTCGTCAAAAT
>CAIJIZ010000213.1 GCA_903820735.1 uncultured Pirellula sp. | reverse complement strand
GCCAAGAGCTTTCCGTAACATTTCCCCGTAGCATGGCCCTCTGAGGCCGTGCGAGGGGTGCGAATGACTCACGCAAAGAAACAAACACGCAAAGAAAACCAAAGCCGGATTGTGTAATGCTCGGAGCAGAGCTCACTTTGTTCTTTACTTCCGTTTTCGTCGTAGGGGATGGGAAGTGGTCGGGGGATTGAGGTGAGCGAACACTCACCGTTTGCGGTCCGTCAATCGCTTAAGTTCAACGTGCGTGATGTTGTCACGCGCGGAGCGGTGGGTTTCGCGGTAGGTGGTTAACCGCGCGGATGCACGGGTTGGTATTTGGGATGTCGAAGTGGTTGAGGAAATCATCGGCCGACCGCTTCACCACACCCTACGGATTGAGGCGCAACAGGTAACTTCGAGCGGTGGCACAAGGCGTAAGAAGAGCTTGTCGAAGACATCTTCGAATGAGAATCGAGCAGCGATGCTTCGGGTCAAATCCAGTTTTTTCGCAGCAGCCAGATTTTCACGGAATGGGTCAAGAGTCCGTATCCAAGAACGGTGACTGCGAGCAAGGGCCAATACAGCAACGGCAGTGGTGTAAAGCTGAGGTAGCGACCAAGCGTAGAAAACGGCAACCATAGTCCAATCGCCACTACGATTGCGGACATCACTCCCAAAGGCCACGACGCTTGGCTCTGCAGAAAGGGAATCTTGTTTGTCCGGATAATGTGGATGATCAGTGTCTGCGTCAGAAGACTTTCTACGAACCAACCGGTCTGAAATAGGCTTCTACTTCGCAGGGCCGCTTCGGGGGTGGAGACATCCCAGCAGCCAAACACGTATAGCATCATGAAAAATGTGCTGTAGTCGAAGAGGGACGAGCATGGGCCGATAAAAACGATAAAGCGAGTTAGTTGCTGTATATCCCAAGGCTTAGGCTTTTCAATTTGTTCTTCGTCAACTTCGTCTGTCGGGATCGCGGTCTGACTGATGTCATAAAGCAAATTATTGGCAAGTATTTGTACCGGAGCCATCGGCAGGTAGGGGATGAATGCGCTGGCTCCCAGGACGCTGAACATGTTCCCGAAATTACTGCTAGCGCCCATCCGAACGTATTTTAGGATATTGGCAAAGACTCGCCGACCTTCCACCACACCCGCATCAAGAACTAACAGGAATTTTTCCAGTAGGATTAAGTCTGCCGATTCTTTTGCGATGTCCACCGCAGTGTCCACACTGATACCTACATCGGCAGTGCGCAGGGCGGGAGCGTCATTGATTCCGTCGCCCATGAACCCAACAGTGTGCTTGCGAGACTGTAGCGCCTTAATGATCCGTTTTTTGTGCGAAGGTGAGACGCGTGCAAACAACGTGGTCTCGAAACTGGCTTCGGCAAGTTGATCGTCGTTCATGGCTTCCACTTCGGTTCCAAGCAGCATTCGATCGGTCGCTAGGCCAACATCCGTGCAGATTTTCTTGGCTACCAAATCGTTGTCGCCTGTGATTACCTTGACCATCACTCCGCGTTCTTCGAGTGCCTTGATCGCTAACTTTGCAGATTCCTTGGGGGGATCGAGGAACGCGACATAGCCGTTAAGAATCAACGCTGATTCGTCTGCTTTCGAGTAGGGGGTCGAACCAACCGGGGATTGCTGACGTGAGGCTATGCTCTTGCTTGCTATAGCCAACACTCGAAAGCCTTCTGAAGACAAGCGTTCATACTCCAATTTCAATTGATCGATGTGAGCGTGATCCATCGGGTAGAGCTGGCCATCTAGTTCAAAGTTTGTACAGCACGAAAAAATAGCTTCCGGTGCACCTTTACTGATGATGCGGTCTTGCCCCTCTGGGGTGCGCACGACTACCGACATTATCCGGCGTTGAAAATCGAATGGGATCTCATCGACCTTGGTATAGTCAGGGATCTTGGCGTGAGTATGCGTCTGCACGTGGGCCAAGATGGCCCGGTCTAGTAAATTCTTCAAGCCCGTTTGGAAGTGGCTATTCATGTACGCCAGGGCAAGCACGCCTTCGTCCTCTTTTAAAAGGACATCGCAATGACGCTCGAGGATGACTTGATCCATCGTCAATGTCCCGGTCTTGTCGGTACACAAGACATCCATGGCACCTAAATTCTGAATCGCATTGATCCGCTTGACGATTACTTTCTTACGACTCATGGCGATTGCCCCTTTCGACAGGCAAACCGTCACGATCATAGGAAGCATTTCGGGAGTCAGTCCGACTGCTACGGCGATCGCGAAGAAAAATGCATCTCCCCAATTACTTTTAGTAAGTCCATTGATTAGAAAAACCAGTGGGACCATGACCAAAACGAACCGGACCAGCAGCCATGTGAATTGGCTGATTCCTCGATCAAAGCTGGTCGGAGGTTCGATCTCCGAAAGCGAAGCAGATACACCACCCAAGTAGGTGTCTTTCCCTGTCGCTACAACGATTCCCGTTGCGGAGCCACTTTCAACGCTTGTGCCAAGGAACGCAATACTGGAGAGCTCGATTGCAAGCGTGGCGGCAGGATTCAGTTCGAGAGCGAATTTTTCTACGGGAAAACTCTCGCCTGTTAATGAACCTTGAGTTACGAATAGGTCTTTAGCAGCGAGCAATCGTACGTCGGCTGGAATCATATCGCCTGCCGCAAGAATCACCACGTCCCCCGGGACTAATTGGGAAACAGGCGTTTCCTGAGGTTGGCCATTGCGCAGAGCGGTCGCGGTAAGCGATATCATGGCCTTAAGTTTTGCAGCAGCACTATCCGCCTTTGCTTCCTGAAAGAGTTTTAGTCCGACCCCAATGATGATCATCAAAGCCATCATTGACGCGGCGCGGTAATCTCCGGTAGCAACCGACACGCTGGACAATACCGTCAACAGACCCACGACCGGATTGAGTACTGCGTGCAAGATCAGTGTCGCAAGTCCTGGTCGTTGATCTTTTGCAAGTACGTTTGGTCCATGTTTCTCTAAACGAACCTGGGCTTGTTCTGCCGACAAGCCCTCGGGGCGCGACATCAATTGCTCAAACAGGGCAGAAGTGTCCATCGCTGCGGCTTGGACTAAGCTTGTAGGTATTGGTGTTTGCCGTTGAGGGGGTGGCGCCGTATTGAAGATGTGCTTAGGAATGATCGTAGCGTGTGGCTTCGGCATCATGCAGACCTCGATGAATGGTGCGGTGTGCTTGAAAAAGGCACCCGTGTTTTCCTGGTTCGATACAGTCAGGTCAAGAAATGAACATCGAGCCTGTATGAAGTTAAGTGTATCAGGCACAACTCGATCCCCACTGCTTTTGTACAAACTACAGCCGAAGTTGCCGTTCAAAAAGTCGATAAGGGACTACTCTCAAGGTCACAAAGTGTGAATGAGATCTCAACTTGGAGACTATGTGCTTGGTCAGCAGAATTCGAGGGCCAGAATTTGTGAGGGAAGTCGCAAAGTTGATGAGGTTCTGGCAAACAGTGATTGTTGGTGGGTTTCGCGGTTGGGGGTTTGGAAGTGGCGGATGCGGTGATGGCTGGTTGGGTTGTTATAGGGATATAAGAAATGATGGGCCGACCGCTTCACCACACCCTACGGATTGAAGCGCAATAGGTAACCTCGAGGGGTGGTGAGGAGGCGATAGGCGATAGGCCAATACCGTCAAATCGAGATATGGATTGGTACGCTGATGATTTGATTTTTGAGCAGCAAATTGTCCCTTTCGAGAGAAGGGGTG
>CAIJIZ010000212.1 GCA_903820735.1 uncultured Pirellula sp. | reverse complement strand
GAAATCGTCGAATTTGAAAATGAGCTTCGAGCTATCGGTGAGTTGGATAAGACCCCGGTAACAAAGATGCGTCGGGCCAAGCAACTTGGGTTTTCCGATCGGCAATTGGCCACGATGTTGGCGAGCGACGACGGAGAGGTAAGAGCTTGGAGAAAAGCCCGGGGCATTCAAGCGACCTTCAAGTCGGTGGATACTTGTGCGGCGGAGTTCGAAGCTTACACGCCTTACTATTACAGCACGTACGAATCCGAAGACGAAACCCCAGCGAAGCAACCCGGCAAGCAGCGGGTGATGATTTTAGGTGGTGGTCCGAATCGAATTGGGCAAGGGATCGAGTTCGATTATTGCTGTTGCCATGCAAGTTATGCTTTGCGGGAGATCGGGATCGAATCGATCATGGTCAACAGCAATCCAGAGACGGTCAGCACCGACTACGACACGAGCGACTTGTTGTTCTTCGAGCCCCTTACGACTGAAGATGTGCTCAATATTTACGATCGCATGGCTCCCGATGGAGTCATCGTACAGTTCGGTGGTCAGACCCCATTGAATTTGGCGAGGGCTTTGGCCGATGCCGGGGTGCCGATTGTCGGCACGAGTGTCGAGACCATCGAAGATGCCGAGGATCGCGAGAAGTTCCAAAAGCTCATCGAAGAGTTGAAGCTCAGGCAGCCTGCGAACGGGATTGCCAGAAACATGGCGCAAGCGCGAGCAGAAGTTCAAAAAATCGGTTATCCATGTTTGGTACGTCCGAGCTTCGTGCTCGGTGGCCGAGCGATGGAGATATGCTACGACAACGCGCAATTTGAACGCTTCGTCGTCGAGGCTTTCGTCGTGGCCCAAGGCCAACCGGTGTTGATCGACCGGTTCCTAGAAGATGCCATCGAAGTCGATGTCGATGCGGTATCTGACGGAGAGGACGTTGTCATCATGGGAGTCATGGAGCACATCGAAGAGGCGGGAGTTCACTCCGGCGATTCGGCTTGTGTGATTCCACCTTACACGTTGAGCCGAGAAGTGCTCGACGAAGTACGTCAAGCGACTTGTGCGATGGCCAAGCGGTTGCGAGTCGTTGGGTTGATGAATGTGCAATTTGCCATCAAGAAAGAAGAAGATGGTCGGCAGCACGTGTATGTGTTGGAAGTCAATCCGCGAGCGAGTCGTACGGTTCCTTTCGTCGCCAAGGCGACGGGTGTTCCTGTCGCGAATATTGCCGCGAAGGTGATGGTTGGCAAGAAGCTACGTGAGTTAGGGGTAACCGGAGAGCCGGTTCCTCGCAGTATCAGCGTCAAGGAAGCGGTCTTTCCGTTCCGCAAGTTCGCTGGGGTCGACATTGTGCTTGGTCCTGAAATGCGATCGACCGGAGAGGTGATGGGGATCAGTGATGATTTCGCAATCGCCTTTAACAAGAGTCAGATTGCAGCCGGTACTCTGTTACCTGAGAAGGGAAATGTGTTTCTCAGTATCGCGTTGCGACAGCGTCAGGGTGTTGATTGCTTAGCCAAGCAGTTGCATGAGATGGGCTACAAGTTGTTAGCGACCACCGGGACGGCGTTGGAGATTGAGAAGGCTGGGGTACCGGTAACGCGGATCAAGAAGTTGGCGGAGGGGAATCCGAATTTGATAGATTACCTCAAGAACGACGACGTGAGTTTGATCATCAACACGCCGAGTGGTAAGGGAGCCCGGACGGACGAGGGGCGCATTCGGGCGGCGGCTGTGCAGTTCGGGGTACCTTGTATCACGACTTTATCGGCTGGCAAGGTAGCAGTGGAAGCGATGCAAGCGATGAAGACGAAGCAGATGGGAGTGCTTTCGTTGCAGGAGCGGTTTGCTTAGGGCAGGCTTTAGGCATTAGGCTTTAGGCGATAGGCTTTAGGCTTTAGGCTTTAGGCGATAGGCTTTAGGCTTTAGGCTTTAGGCTTTAGG
>CAIJIZ010000211.1 GCA_903820735.1 uncultured Pirellula sp. | reverse complement strand
TACTCATTTCTAGCGAGTCGATCTATGTTCCGTGAGAATGACATCCATTCGCAAAACCTAGTTTCTCTGCATGCTCGGCGACGGGTCTTGCAGTCTTGCGCGTTGGGATTTGGTGGTTTAGCTCTTGGTGCGATGGGGCAAGAGGTCGACACGCGAACCAATCCGCTTGCGCCGAAGAAACCTCATTTTGCGCCTCGAGCTAAGCGAATCGTCTTTTTGTTTATGAAGGGGGGGCCGTCGCATGTCGACACCTTTGATCCTAAGCCCGCTCTAACGCGTGACGATGGCAAGCCACCTCCTTTTGAGTTACCTCGCGTCGTTTTTGCACAACAAGGGAATTTGCTGAAGTCGCCTTGGAAATTCACACAGCGGGGCGAATCGGGTTTGCCGGTTAGTGAATTGTTTCCGAAAGTTGCCGAGCATATCGACAAGCTTTGTGTGTTGCGAAGTTTGCATGGTAGCAACCCAGCGCATGGTGGTGCGTTGCTAAAGATACATACCGGGAGCGATCAGTTCGTGCGACCGAGCATGGGTGCTTGGGTCACCTACGGGTTAGGGACCGAGAATCAAGACCTACCGGCATTTGTAACCATTTGCCCGACGTTAGCGCATGGGGGAGTGAACAATTGGGGGGCGGCATTTTTGCCGACGTACTGCCAAGGTACACCGATAGGAAATGCAAGCCAGAGTGCGGCGAAGTCCACGGTTCAGCATATTGCTTCTCCGAAAGTTGATCTTCGCAATCAACGCGAACAAATGGATTTGTTAGCAAAGTTCAATGACGACTTTGCGAAGCAGCATCGCGAGGAGAGTGTCTTGGCAGGTCAGATGGGTGCATTCGAATTGGCTTACAGGATGCAGACGAGCATTCCTGAAGTTCAAGAGTTGAGTTCGGAGACGGAAGGGACGTTACGACTATACGGAATCGACGATCCGATTACGGAGAATTTCGGTCGGCAGTGTTTGATGGCTAGAAGATTTCTCGAGCGTGGAGTCCGCTTCGTTCAGGTCACACACAGCGACAGCGAAGTCCAGTGGGATCAGCACTCGGATTTGTATGTCGGTCATACCAAGAATGCGGCGGAGGTAGACAAGCCGATCGCGGGCTTCTTAACGGATCTCGATCAGCGCGGGTTGCTGAAAGATACGCTCGTGGTTTGGGGAGGAGAATTCGGTCGAACTCCGACATCGCAAGGTAATGGTCGGGATCACAATCCGCATGGTTTTTGCATGTGGATGGCAGGTGGCGGGGTTCGTGGTGGATACGCGTATGGCGCAACCGACGAGTACGGATATTATGCGGTTGAGAACAAGATGCACATCAACGATTTGCATGCGACGATTCTACATTTGTTGGGATTGGATCATGAACGCTTGACGTACCCTTACGGGGGGCGGGACTTCCGATTGACCGACGTGGCGGGGAAGGTTGCGAAAGATATATTGGCTTAGGGTTCGTTGGTGCGGGGCGCCAAGATTTTGCAGTAGGGTGAACCGTCGGGTTCGTGCGGGTAAAGTGCCATTGGCTCTCGCAAAGAAGCGGATAAGGCAGTACCCTTTTGACTCATGTTAGTAGATTTCCCTTGTGATTCGTTGCTCACCTTCGCCTCCCGGGGGAGGAGAAGGGGTCGGGGGATGAGGTGGGGAAACAGGCGCAGTTTGTGTTTTGCGAACTGCATAAAATGCAACAATCCTGCTCTCAACCGTATCGATTATTGTGTTCCAACATGCAAGGATTAGCGTTGTTCAGTGCTCTTCGCACCCTCATCCCCCCCGCCCCTTGCTCCCGCCCGCGGG
>CAIJIZ010000210.1 GCA_903820735.1 uncultured Pirellula sp. | reverse complement strand
AGCTGGACGTTTGACGACCCAATTTTCCGTATCGTATTACTTCGATCTTTTGCATGGGTCGCCAATCAACCGATAGACCGATTCAATGCACTTGTACCATTAGGTGCACGAATCAAGTAGGTGCAAGAATCAAGAAGTAACTCGCAGATTGTCTGCGAGCTAGTCCAACCGTCGAACGATCATCGAAGTCGTTTCCTGCCACCGCTTCAGCGGCGGACTTATTGGGTTTTCAAAATGCTCTGAAACCACCGCTTGGAAACCACCGCTTGGAAACCACCGCTTGGAAACCACCGCTTGGAAACCACCGTGTAGAAACCATTGCCGGTTAACCATGCGGACAATGGTCCTACAGTTGCGATCAGTTGCGATTGGTGTCGCTCAGTTGCATCTGCTCCACGAATCCGTTACAACCGAACTAATCTGCTCCCTCCTTTCGCTTGAATCGACACCCAAGTCGACTTTCCTCTCCCACCTCGAGTGATCTCCGATGAATCTACCTCAACACGCAAGTTTGAATCGACGAAAGTTTCTATCCGTTGCTGGTTCCGCTAGCTCGCTGGTTGTCGCCTCCTCGACAAATAAATTATCTCGCGCTTCATCCTTCCACCCCACTTGGGCTAACGATCGAATCCGTGTTGGAGCCATCGGCGTTGGGGGACGTGGATCCTTGTTGATCGAACAACTACCCGACTCAGCTCAAATCGTGGCGGTGGCCGATTGCAATCAACCCCGCGCACTTGCTTTCCGTGAGAAGATAAAAGCCGATTGGCCAGTCTATTCCGATTATCGCCAAATCCTCGACCGCAAAGATATCGATGCAGTTATCGTCGCCACGGGGGAATTCCAACGTATCCGACCTTGTATCGACGCCTGCTTGGCCGGCAAAGACATCTACGCCGAAAAGCCACTCTCGCTTTACATCCAAGAAGGCCGCGCACTCGTAGAGCATGCAAGAAAAGCGAATCGCATTGTGCAAGTCGGAACGCAGCAACGCTCGATGGAAATGAACCGCGTGGCTTGCGAGTTGATCCGAAACGGTGGCCTTGGAAAAATTCTCGAAGTCCGCGCGATCGCCTACGAAGGTCCCGTAGCCTCGCCATCCTCCCCTTTCCCAGCCGAGAAAATCCCCGAAGGACTCGACTGGAACATGTGGCTCAATCAAGCCGCTGAGCGACCTTTCCATCCCAATTGGATGGGGTGGATGCAATGGCGCGATTTCGCTGGTGGCCAAATGACCAACTGGGGCGCACACGGTGTCGATCAAATCCAATGGGCACTGGGTATGGACCATACAGGCCCAGTTGAACTTGAACCTCTCTCCGAAGGTCTCAGCGGTCAGGTCCGTATGAAATACGCAAACGGAGTCACGGTTAACTTCACAATCGAGCCAGGCAAAGGCCCGATGGGTGGTGCGGTCTTCATTTGCGAAAAAGGGAAACTAGAAATCAATCGCAATAAATTCACTTCGAATCCTCCTGAAATCGCAACGGAACTTCTCAAGCAGCTCGATAGCGACGAAGAAGAACGTAAATGGAGCGACTCGCTCGCCTTGTGGCAAGCTCGCTGGCACATGCAAAACTGGCTCGATTGCATTAAGTCACGCAAGCTACCGGTCGCAGACGTGGAAATCGGACATCGCTCCGTAACGGTCTGCCACCTCGCCAATATCGCTCGCGAACTTCAACGCCCCCTTCGTTGGGACCCCACACACGAACTGTTCGTCAATGATGCCCAAGCAGACGGCTTGCTTTCGCGCGATCGCCGCCAAGGCTTCGAACTTCCCCTCCTGACATAAAAAATCCCCCTCGTATCTCTGGCATTTACTTTCCCACTCTACTTTGCCTGACACCTACCTACCGATGAGCCACCATTCGCTGCATTCCTCTTCGCGACAGCAACCGTCAAACTACCGACAGGGCTGTTCTGGATTTCAACAACTTCATCGCCGCGATGCACTTCTCGTCGGTAGCCTGGGCGCACTGGGAATCTCCTTGGGAGACCTCTTCCAGTTTCGCGCAGCAGCCGACGAACGAGCAAACTCGGCCTTCAATAGCCAATCGGCAAAAGGTGTTCTTCCGGAACGAATCAAAAGTATCATTCAGCTCAACCTCGGAGGTGGATTCCCGCAGCATGAGTCTTTCGATCCGAAACCAGAAGCTCCGCTCGAATATCGAGGTGCGTTCGGTGTAGTAAAGACAAACAACGGAGATATCTTTAGCGATAACCTGCCGAAAACCGCTTCCGTCGCCGACAAAATTACGGTCCTGCGAACCCTAGTAGGAAAGGTACCTGACCACGGCTTAGCAACGTATCACCTGTCGACCGGCTATACCCCAACCGCCGTTATAGACTACCCTTCCATGGGCTCGATCCTCTCGCATGAACTAGGACCCCGAGGAATCCTGCCACCCTATATTGCCATCCCCAAGCGAAACGCATTCACAGGTAACACCGGTTTTCTTCCAAGCAGTTATGGTGTGTTTGAAATCGGTGATGACCCAGCCAAAGGCAAGAATTTCAAAGTTCGCGATTTCTCACTTCCGCAAGGCTTATCACTCGATAGATTCCAACGTCGAAACGCAGCCAGAGAATTGATCGAGAAACGGATTCGAGCCACAGAAGCTGAACCGGCGACCCTCGATACCATGGATGGATTTTACGCAAAAGCCTATGCCGTTCTAACTTCACCAGAAGCCCAACGCGCTTTCTCCTTTGAAGGGGAATCCGAAGAGACATTTGCACTCTACGGTAGCGAAGTTACTGGCAAAGTCCGCGCGCCGGATAACAAGTTCCATCCAAAGGGACTCGCAGAACGCCTGATCATCGCGAGGCGACTGGTAGAAGCTGGAACTCGATTTGTCACCATCGATTACGGCGCATGGGATTGCCATGTCGATGTCAAGAAGTGTTGCGATGACTTTATGGCCCCGCTTGATCATGCCATCGCCGGTCTCGTCACCGACCTCGATCGCCGCGGACTACTCGATACCACCTTGTTTTGGGTCACCTCGGAATTCGGCCGAACCCCGAAAATCAACAAAGATTCCGGAAGAGATCACCATGCACGATGCTACTCGATGTTGCTCGCTGGTGGAGGTTTCCAACGCGGTTTGATTTACGGTGCAAGCGACTCGGTGGCAAATGAACCTGCACGTGACGCTCTCCCTCTCGAAGACCTCCTCTACACGATTTACCACGGCCTTGGCATCGACGCTGATAAAGAACTGGTCGCGTTCGGTACTCGCCCAATCGAAATCATCAAAGACGGGAAACTTGTCCCAGCCCTTTTGAGTTAAGCTTCCCGATGATCCATCCACTCGTCTCTCTAAAACTAACAGTTTTCAGTGCGATTCTTTTCGCCACCATCCTCGTCGGACACAGCATCCTCGTCGGACACAGCATCCTCGTCGGTCACAACATCCACGCCGGCGAAATGCTTCGAGATGTCGAATGGGTTCGCCCGAGAATCGCACAGCGTGGTACTACCGTCGAAGTTATCATCCAAGGAAAATTTCTTGAGCAACCTCAAGACCTTATCTTCTACAAACCAGGGATCCGTTCTTTGTCGCTCGAGACACTCCCCAATCTCCCAAATCCTATCGGATTGGCACACGGTGGGAGAATCGAAGAACAAGTCAAAGCAGTCCTGCAGATAGATCCCGATTGCCAGCCCGGTGAACATCCCTTTCGTCTCCGCACCAAAACAGGCTTGTCGCTGCTGGCAACCTTCCACGTCTCACCGTTCCCGGTAGAACCCGAAACGTCCGAACCAAACGACACGATCGCTACCGCACAACGTGTTGCGCTGAATACTACTATCCTTGGAAAAGTCGACACCGATGTTTTCCGTATTGATGCTCCGCCGGGAAAACGCATTTCGATGGAAGTCGATTGCGTACGACTTGCTGACCAGCATTATGGGGACGCCGAATTCGACTTAGCAATCCGCGCACTCGACAGCCAAGGCAGAGAACTTGGATCGAACGATGAAAACGCATTGCACGTCCAAGACCCCCTACTGAGCTTCGTCGTTCCCGAAAGCGTTTCGGATCATCAGATATTCATCGAAGTCCGACAATCCGTTCACTCACCGCGAGACATCCCCTACTGTATCCACATCGGTGACTTTCTCCGCCCACTCAGCGCGTATCCGGCGGGCGGACAAGCCGGCCAACCACTCGACGTGGAGCTTATCGGTGATCCCTCTGGATCTGTTCATAACACGCTCAAGGTTCCTACGTCGCTTGGAAACTTCTCTTGGTATACAGATGCTCCATCGCCACTTTCGCTTCGATCCTCGCCGTACGGAAATATCCTCGAAGATCGCACTTCTGACGTAACGAATGTCCCCGAATTGCCCATAGCACTCAACGGAGTGATCGACGAACCCTACGATACCGATAGGTTTCGTATTCATGTCAAAAAAGGGGATAAGTATCGAGTTCGCGTTTACGGATCTGCCCTAGGACACCCCATCGATCCGGCGATCCTTATTCGCCGAGCCCCACTGACATCGGAGCAAGAGTCCCCAACGTCGGGTTTGAATAAACCACCAGATCAAGAAGCGATTGAAGTAGAGGCGGACGATGCCGACCCGAGGTCATTGAGCGATCGCGATCTCTTCGGATCTTCCATCCGCTCAGGAGGTGGGTTCAAAGACGTGCTTGATCCAAGCGTCATATGGGAGCCGAAATCGGACGGCGATTATATACTTGAGATCCGCGACACTTCCGGCAATGGGTCCACCTCGGCAATCTATCGGATCGAAATTGAATCCCCACCAAATTCGATCCATCCGGTCCTTCCCAGCCGATTTTTCGATTGGGTCGAAGGATCTCGCGGGACAGGATTGGCAATCCCCCAAGGCAATCGCTGGACAGTCTTGGTATCCCTTCCGAAAGGGCAGGGGACTGCCTATAGCGGTCCCTATGAATTGATTGCCGACGGCCTGCCCGACGGTGTGCGGATGATTAGTCCAGTGGTCACGAACCAAGCCGGTACTTGGCCCATTCAATTTACTGCTGAGCAAAACGCTCAGCTTGCGGGAACTCCGTTTACCATACGGGCCGTCCCCTCGGATCCCTCGGTGATAATCGAAGGTGGTTGCCAACAAGTCGTTCCCTTCATCAACCACTCCGGCGGGGATGCTTGGCGTACCCTCCGGGTCGACCGGTTCGCCATAGCCGTTACCCAACCTGCTCCCTTTCACATCGAACTACAACAACCCACCACGTCCTTAGTTCGTGGCGGTGAACTCTTCATACCTGTTCGCATTATTAGAAAAAATGGGTTTAACGAACCTATTGAATACCAAGCGGATTTCGGCCCGAACGGAGTAGGATTGCCCCCAAAAGATACCATTCAAGAAGGCCAATCGCAGGCGATGCTGCGAATCACGGCTTCGAATTCCGCTCCACTGGGAAAAGGTTGGCTCTATGTCATGGGAACAACTCTTTCAGGAAGCGATTACCTCGGTCCAGGCCGAATCCGCGTCTCCTCTGAGCTGATCGAAATCCATATCGCAGAACCGTATGTGGAACTCTCAAGCGAACCGGCAAGCGTCCGACGAGGTGGAACAGCGAAAATGTCTTTCCGTGTAACCCCCAAAACACCTTTCGATGGCCAAGCCACCGTAAGCCTCCTAGGATTACCAAAAGGGGTCCAAGTTATTGGATCCATGCCGACGATTACTAAGGACTCTGAAAAACTCGAATTCGAAGTAACCGCCACCGACGAGGCTCTCCTCGGACCCAACAACGGTATCGAGTGCGAATTGGTATTTCGCAACGATGGCCAGGAAATCCGACAACGAGCCGGCAACGCAAGCTTGCGTGTAGACCCCAAACTATAAACGCACCTAAACTTGAACCTCGCCATATCCAAAATCGAACACGATCCCAACCCATGAACGCACTTCTTCAGAGACGAATCGCCACGAACATGCTGCGGCTGGCTAAACGGCTTACTGTGCCATCGCAAACGGCATTATCGCTTACATCATTCTCTACAACAGGCTTATCGACCAAGCTCCCAGCGCTCGCAGCGACGTATCTTGCAGCCTTGTGTTTTACCGCATTATCTTGGACGGAGTCATTCAACGTCGTAAAAGCCATCGAACCGGTCATTACCGAATCAAGCACCCCTGGGTTTGCCTCGCCCAAGGTATCCGATACACCAAGCTTCCGACACGATGTAATGCCCGTATTTTTCCGAGCAGGTTGCAATTCGGGAACCTGTCATGGTTCAGCCCGAGGCAAAGATGGCTATATGCTTTCGCTCTTCGGATACGATCCAGCTGGAGACTATCGGCGAACCGTCGAAGAGATCCCTAATCGTCGGATCAATACCTCCGTCCCCTCGGAGAGCTTGTTGCTTTTAAAAGCGACAGCAAGTGTCCCGCACACAGGTGGAAAGCTCTTCGATTCCGATAGCGAACTTTATCGTACTTTGCTCAAGTGGATCGAAGCCGGTGCTCCGGATGATGCGCAGTTCACACAACAAAGCCAATCGCCCAAAGCCTCATTTCCAGAAGTAACGTCGATCGCATTCTCAAAGAACTCCATCATCTTCGAAGATAAAGATAGCTCGGAACCATTACGACTTACGGCAACCTATTCCGACGGGTCCACGCGCGATGTCACTTCGCTCGGTCGGTACTTTTCGAACAACACGAGCGTAGCGGAGATTGACCAGAACGGAGTGCTTCAAGCCAAAGGGTTTGGTGATACGAATGTCTTTGGTCGTTTCAGTCGGTTCACCGTGGGAGCAGAAGTCATCACGCTGCCACCTCCAGAGGGATTTCATTGGCCCAATCCTCCAAGCAACAACTTTATCGATGACTTGGTTTTTCAACGACTGGAAAAACTTCGAGTCATTCCTTCAGAAATCTGTGACGACGAAACATTTCTGCGCCGACTCACCCTCGACTTGATCGGTCGACCACCGACCGAAGTTGAGTATTACGCTTTCATGAATGATGGGCGTTTGGATAAACGCTCAATCGCAATCGATCAACTTCTAGCGACCGATGATTTTGCCGACTACCAAGCTGCGTTGTGGGGAGAACAACTGCGAATCATCGGAGGGAATTATTCGACCGGAGCAACGGTTATCAAAGCCGCTGACCGTTTCGCCAATTGGATACGGGAGCAATTCCGAAAGAATCGACCAATCAACGAATTTGTCGCAGAAATGACCGCCGCATCCGGACCCAACATTGCGAACGGCCCCGTGAACCTCTACACGATGCTTGTGCATAAACCTCAAGTAGACCCCAAAATGCTGGCCGCTGATTACTCCCAAGTATTCCTCGGAGTTCAAATCCAATGTGCGGAATGTCACAATCATCCTTTCGATCGTTGGACGATGGATGACTACTATGGTTTTGTCAGCTTCTTTACCGGCATTCGACGAAAACCCGGAGTCGAACCCCGCGAGAAACGTATCTATTGGGACACCAAAGCCAACCCAGCTGTCAATCCTGTCGATGGAAAGCCTCGGATAGCAAAGACATTGGGTTCCACCCAAGCGGTTTCATTTGGGAAAGATGACCTGCGCAGCGATGACCTACGCAGCGATGATCCACGCCGCGAGCTTGCACGATGGATCTCCGCCCCGGGCAATGAAATGTTTGCAAGAAACATCGCAAATCGAACTT
>CAIJIZ010000209.1 GCA_903820735.1 uncultured Pirellula sp. | reverse complement strand
TAGTCGGCAACCACACCCACGCTGACAATATCATCATGAAGTGGGATATACCAAAACCAACCCTTCTTGCCTTGGGTCTGAATAACGATCGTCCCTCCAGCATCTTGCCCGGGCTCACGCTTCGCACCCTTGAAGTACGTCCAAATGGCCGCCTTCTTCAACTCTGGATCCCATTCGCGAAGATTCATCCGGTCGATAAGCAATGAAGATTGACCGCTCGCATCGACAACGACCTTCGACCTGACCACCTGCGTCTCTGAGTCACCAACTTTCACTTTGACTCCCACTACGCGGTCTTCTTCGGTGATCACATCCATCACCCGCGCACCTTCAACGACAGTCACGCCATGCTCCCTCGCGTTATCGACAAGCATCTGGTCGAACTCGCTACGCAGGACCTGCCAAGTTTGAGAACGCTCATGCGGATCGTATTGCGAAAAACGAAATGGTTCGGAGAGCTTGCCATGCTCATTGATGAACTGCACACCATACTTTTTGGTGAAGTGACTCCCCTTGAGCTTTCCAACCAACCCAATCCGCTCCATCACCGAGTAACAATGGGGGATCAACGACTCACCGACGTGAAAACGAGGAAAGTGATCTCGCTCGTAGACCGTTACGCGGTATCCGCGAAGAGCCAGAATGGTTGCGGTCGCGGCCCCGGAAGGCCCGCCGCCAATGACAATCACATCCGGTTGGTTTTCTGCTTGGATCAAAATGAATTTACCTCAATTCGCGAGTCGAACTTACCAGTAACTCTCCGAGCTTTCGTGGGGCTTGCGAAGCCTCTTTAGCAACCGACACAACTCCGCACTGTCGCTCGCCGACAAATGCCCAGCTTGGTCGCGATGCATCCGCTCCACCGCCCCCTGCAATTCATCAAGCAATTGCTTTCCAGCATCCGTAATGGTCACGAAGACCGTGCGACGATCCTCTTCGGATCGCACCCGCTCGACGAACCCACGCTGCTGGAGTTTGTCTATCATTCGAGTAATGTCCGGCGCCCTGGATATCAAACGCTCGGATATTTTCAATGTTGGCAAAGGTCGCGGCGAAGTCGCTTGAAGAATCCTCAAGACGTTGTATTGTTGCGGAGTCAAATCCAACTCCGAAAACAGGGCATCCTCAAGGGCTCGCAAGCGATCGTAAGTCCGCCAGAGAGACAGGTAGACCTCCTGCGCTGGGGAATCAAATTTTCGCTTGCGATTCTCTCGCTCTTCGTCCTGACCTCCACTACTCATATCCGCAAATATATTCGTCTGAACAACAAATGTCTAGACAATAAATATTGCTGACCCACCGGAGTTAGGTGAAAAAAACAGCCGCTGAGTCGCAGTGGCACCCCCTGGCTGGCAAAGCAGGCGAAAAGGGCAGGCTGGGAAGCCTTCGCAAGTTTTATCGATTAAGCCGATTTTTCCATCAAGTCATCCAAGGAGCCGTGCCGATATTCCGAGGACGAGGAAGTCGCTTTTTCCACTTGCTCGTCAAAGTTAACGATCCCGCGAAACTTCACAATCAGTCATCCACAGGTTTGATCATGAACCGTTTAACCTCAGTCGTTCGACTCCAAGACTTCTCACAGCGAGCCTCACTCGTCGCCCTTGGCGTGGGATTGCTCCTCGTCTGCAGCACCGGTTGCACGACGCTGTTTGGTCGTAAGAGTGGGCCGGGTGATGATCTAGATCTCTCGCAGATCAAGCGCGACGGATACACCGTCGGGCCGAACGGAGTGATGCAAGCGATGCCGAGCGACGACTCAAGCGTGGTGCTTGAAGTAGTCGATGGCAAGCGTCACTTTGAGAAGATCCCGTTGATCCAAGGTCAACCGATGTTCATTGCGGATGTGGTCAAGGATGCGGATTTGCGTAAGAAGCTCGGACCGCTCCATGTTAGGATTTTGCGACCTAACGGCCAAGGTGCACCGGTTCGAATGGACGTGGACTTTGACGACTCCGGAAAGCGGGTCAAAGATGGTACGAATTATTCATTGCGTCCAGGGGACCACATCGTAGTGATGAAAGATGACCGTGGGTTCGCTTCCCAGATGTTGAGCAAGACACCGCTGTCTGGAATGATGCGTTAGAAAGTAGCGGCATGCTAGAGCAATGGTTCGAGTTGGTTTCGGCGGTCACAGGTGTATTTCTTGTGATGTTTGTCGGTGGGTTAGCGCGTCGATGGAAGTGGCTCACGAAAGAAGTTGATCAATCGTTAGCAACGTTTACTTCGTTTGTCTTGATGCCGAGTCTCTTCTTCCATCGCATCATCATCGATCGGGATTTATCGACCGATTTAGATGCTTGGTATCCTGCGTGGATAGGTTTTGTTTGTACCGTCGTCGGAGTGCTAGTCGCGTGGGGCATCGCCAAAGGTATCGGAAAACCAGCCGGTTTGGAATCAACGTCTGAGCAACGGACATTCGGGCTTTGTGCAGGTATTGGGAACTATGGCTATATCCCACTTCCGCTTGCAGATTTGTTCTACCCTGGGTGCGTCGTTACTTTGATGATCCACAATGTCGGGGTCGACATGGCGCTATGGAGTGTGGGACTCTACACAATCTCGGGAAAGGGGCTTCGAAGCTCCTGGAAACGGATCGTATTTAGCCCCCCGTTGATGGCAGTGCTCATCGCTGTGCTCATTAAGCAGTTAGGGTTTGCAAGCTCCGTGCCGACGCCGATTTTGCAAATGAGCGAGAAGCTTGGACGTTGCTCGGTACCGATGGGATTGGTATTAAGCGGTGCGATTCTTTACGACTATTCGAGCTCGGTCTCCTGGGATCGCTCCATGCGTGTCCTGAGCCTTGGTGTCGTCCTTCGCATGCTGATCCTTCCATGTTTCATCCTAGCCCTCGCGGCTTGGTTTACGACTTCGGAACCGTTGAAACAAGTCTTGTTATTACAAGCGGCCATGCCGGCAGCGACATTCCCGATCGTGATGACTCGCTTGTACAAGCAGTCTGTCGAAACGGCTTGGATCGTCGTCGTAGGAACCTCGATCCTGAGCCTGCTTACCATCCCCATTTGGATGGTCATTGGCAAGAACTTTCTAGGACTCTGAGGTTTTTCCCCTAATCCAGCCATTGATGAAATCCTTGGCCACCCACTAAACAAACGCAAAGGGCTTGATTCTAAGCACCCTTTGTGGGTATCGTACCACCAAGCAACGGCGGGGCTTGGGGCAGATTGCCCCGAAACAGCGCCCCAAAACAGCGACCAGACATACCGGCAACCGCCACTTGTGAAATCCTGTTGCTAGCATAACGAACTTTCGAACTTTCCTCTGCTCGGATGCCATGGAAAACATAGCGGACACTCAGACCCAAGTCATCGAGTACTTGACCAAAGTCGTTGGCAGTCCCCCCCACATGGACGATTCGTTGGCGATGATTGGCATTGATTCGGTGGCTATGGCCGAGTTGACATTTGAGCTGGAGAAGCGATGCGGGACAAAGATTGACGACGCGATTCTCGACGTCGAGACGGTAGGCCAATTGGTCGATTACTTGCACGCTCGCAAGAATCCTTCTTGATCGAGCTTTGCATATTCGATCCTCACTTGATCGATTCTGCTTTGGTTCGTGGACAGACAACCCTAACTCAAAATATTCGAAATCACGTGGCCATGCACATTGGTGAGCCGTCGGTGAATTCCGTTGTGGTAGTAAGTCAGTTGCTCATGATCGATCCCAAAAAGGTGTAATACCGTCGCGTGAAGGTCATGCCAACTCACGGGGGAGCTACCCACTTTCCATCCAATCGAATCACTTTCGCCAAAAGCCAAACCGGGTCGCAACCCGGCTCCAGCCATCCAACATGAAAACGCGTAACGATTGTGATCGCGACCGGGGCCTGCGACGTCCGCAGCCGACTGCGCGAAAGGCGTGCGACCGAACTCTGTGGTAAACAACACCAACGTATCCTCCAGCATGCCGCGTGCCGCCAAGTCATCGAGCAATGCCGCTACAGGTTGATCGATCCGCAACGCTTCCGCTGCATGATTTTCACCGACGTTCTCATGCGCGTCCCAACTCGTACGAGGTGAACCTGCAATTGGGCCACCGGAATAGACTTGAACAAACCGCACCCCTCGTTCCAACAATCGCCGCGCTAACAAACATCGCTGTCCCATGTCGCTCGTCTCAGCACGGTCCAACCCATAGGCACTACGAGTCAATTCCGATTCTTGACCCAAATCCGCTACCTGCGGAACCGATCCTTGCATCTTCGCCGCCAGCGTATAGCTCTCAAGCCGTGCTCGAAGTAAATCCTCCAACGCACGATCGGCTTGATGTTTGCGATTCATGAACTCAACAAGCTCCATGGTTGCACGATCCTCCCTTGAAGTGATCTCGCGCGCTGGTCGCAAATCGCGCACAGGAGCCGAACCGCTATGGAACAACACTCCTTGATGCTGCCCAGGCAAAAACCCATTCGCCCAGTTCGACGCTCCACCGTTTGGACCACCCCTCCCATCGGGCAACACGACATACGCAGGAAGATCTTCTGCGATCGAACCTAACCCATACGACAACCAACTTCCCATCGACGGAAACCCATTGAACTCAAAACCACTGTTCTCGAAAAACAATGCGGGGGTGTGATTGGCTGACTCGGTGACCATCGAACGAATCACCGTCAACCGGTCAGCTTGTTCGGCAATCTTTGGAAACAACTCCGAGACCATCAACCCCGACTCACCTCGGGCTCGAAACTCCCAGTCGCTCTTCCTCAACAACCCCATCTGACCGAAGAAAATGTCTGGCTTCTCTTCCGTCTGCAACGTCTTTCCATGAAACTTCTCTAACTCCGGCTTGTAGTCGAAGGAATCGAGGTGACTCATCCCACCAACAAGACAAATCTGAATCGCGCGCTTCGCTTTGACTTCTTTCTTCGGCCTAGCTTCCGCGGCGCCAGTTTCCGCTAAAGTTGCAAGACCTTTCTCTTCAGCCGACAACATCGCTAGAAGCGCAGTCGCTCCAATGCCGCGACTCGACCAATCTAACCAGCTTCTTCGATCAAGCATCATTGAATGGCTTGCCGGTTGATTCATTGCTGTTCTTTTCATTACCGCTGGCTCCGTGATTACTCGATGACTAAGAATTCGCTGGTGTTCCATAACGCCCTTGCCAAGGCTCGCAAACCGTGCTGGCGCACCAACTCGAGTCCTTTGACTAACTCTTCCTCGCTAGCGTCTCTCTGCAAGATCGCTCGGAAGCATTCTCGAACCACCGCTTCTTGATCGTCTCGGTCTGCAAACATCGCTTCGATACGATGCGCTAAAGCGTCCGACATTTGAAAGACAAATCCACTGTTGAGCAAGCTTAAGGCTTGCAAGGGTGTCGTCGTCATCGCTCGCCTTGGAGCCGTCGACGAAGGGTCTGGGCAATCGAGCGCATCGAGCAGTGAGACTCGCTCACAGCGCGGGCTGAAGCGGTAAATGGTCCTGCGAAAACATTCTGCGGGCTCCTCGGTCTTCGGATGATAATACGTCGTACCGTTCACATCTCGGTAATCCACATCCACATATCCAGGCCCCCCCTGCTCGGGGCGCAACACACCGCTGATCATGAGCATCGCATCTCTTACCGATTCTCCATCTAGCCGGCGTATGGGATAACGCCATAGAAATCGGTTAGCCGCATCTTTCGCTAAACCATCTTCACGCGGAGTGCTGCTGCGACGATAGACGTCGGACAAAACAATCATGCGATGCAAAGCTTTTAATCGCATGCCACTGTCGAGAAAGGCCTGAGATAGATAATCGAGAAGCTCTGGATGGCTTGGCCGACTTCCATTGAATCCAAAGTCATTGGGTGTCTCAACAATTCCACTTCCAAAATGATAGTGCCAAACCCGATTGACAATTACCCTCGCTAAGAGCGATCGGTTCACTTCTGTGATCCAATTCGCTAAAGCGATTCTGCGGTTTCCATCGCTAGCCTTGTTGTCTAACCCAAAATCCGCTGTGACTTGTCCCAATCCCGAAATCCCACCAGCTCGCACCTCATAACCCAACCGATCGATATCCCCCCTCATCAACACATGCGTCGGACCAATCGCCGAATTCGACACCACGGAATATACCTTCTGCTTGGCTTGCTTTCGCACTGCATCAAGTTCTGCATCGACACCGCGTAATTCTTCCTTCCAACGATCTCGCTGCGCAAGATCTTTTGGATCAAGACTTTGCCAAGCAGCATCCAGATTCCACCGCGCTTCTCGATGCTCAGCAAGCCATTTAAGCTGCTCGTCGCTCAACGCCGAATCAAAACAAACAGCTTGGTGAATCACGCCGCGAAAGAGTCGATTCCCACCCGTTGGACCATGACGCAATCCGAACAAAAACTGAGCTCCACCCGCTGTATAAGTCTGGAATCCCGTACGATAGGCTTGACCATAGCGTTGGCCGTTGCGGAAAGCCTCTATCGTCCCGTCGGCTCGATAACGGATCGCGATATGCACCGCACCTTCTACTTCATGCTCTCCCCCAAAGGGCTGCGATCGCGAAAAACCGTTACTACCCGCCATCCATTGACGCGGTTCACGCTCAGCAAATACTACAGCATCAAACACAACTCCATCGAGAGTCTGAAGGCTTATTACCCCACCGCCAGACTGATCCAACGGATCTACCGTAACCCACGCCGCCAGCGTTTTCTCCGCGATGTTTTGACTAATCGGATCTGTCTGCCAAAAGGTCTGTCCATCAAGCACTAGCCCTCGGGCTTGCTCAGCCCCCTTGAGCGTATCGCGATTCCCTTGCAGGGAACTTCTCAGTCCACGGACACTATCTTCCATCTCCAACTTGGCATCGCTGAGGTTCTCAAAGTTCCATGCGTAAGCAGGGATCGGTAAGCTTGCTTTCGCTCTTTCACCTTGCGACCCCACAGTTGACTCAGATGTTGTGGTTGGCTCAGATGTTGTGGTTGGCTCAGATGTTGTGGTTGGCTCAGATGCAGTGGTTGGCTCAGAGACCGACCGTTTCGCTTCCAGTTCTTGCAAAGCCTTTCGTTCAAGCTCTCGGAGGCTTACCACGAGGCCCTGGCGACGCTCTTCGAGTTCGATGCGTTGTCGTACGTGCTCAGTGTCGTGGACATCAATCTCACCATGCGTGATGCCTTGAATGGCCGCAGCTAGTCGGTAATATGATTCCGAAGAGATCGGATCGTATTTGTGCTCATGGCATCGAGCACACTGAGCAGTTAGTCCCAGGAATGTCTGAGAGATCGTCCCCACTTTCTCTTCTAATTCGTCTTGCAATGCCAATCGCTTCATTCGGTCGCTCGAGCCTACCACCGTGTTGTGAACGCCGCTGACAAGAAAGCTCGCTGCGGCAAGACCTTCCTTCCCTGGTTGCAATTGATCTCCAGCTATCTGCATTTGAACGAATCGATCGTAAGGCATGTCGCGATTGATCGCATCGATCACCCAGTCTCTGTAATGCCAGCTGCTGAGACGTGGGTAATTGCGTTCAAAGCCGTCGCTTTCTCCATACCGAACAACGTCCAACCAGTGCCTTGCCCAACGCTCCCCATAAGCTGGTGACTGAAGTAATTGATCGACCAATGCCGCGTACGCTTCCTCAGTAGGAGCCGCCTGAAAGGCTTGGACCTGCTTGAAGGTCGGAGGTAGTCCCGTCAAGTCGACAAACAAACGACGAATCAATTCACGGGGTAAAGCAGCAGTATTGGGAGCAATCCCCTCGCGGTCTAGCTTTTGTTCAACGAAGGCATCAATCGTCGTCGATGGCTTAGTTTGTGCTAGGGGGCGGAAAGCCCACCAGTCATATCCTGCACGATAGTCGGAGGAGATCGCCAGGCGATCGATTGGTTGCTCAGGAAGCTTTGCGCCATCGGCAATCCACTTCTTGAAGACTTCTTTTTCCTCGACCGTCAACTTAGCCTTCGGTGGCATCTCTCCAGATTCGATCACTTGCCACAACAAGCTCTCTTGCCACTCCTGAGTCCAGACCGCACCGGAGTCTGAGCCGAGTCCTAGGCTGTCACTGGAACTTAAATCCAGACCTCCGGATCGTTCAGTAACGCTATGGCATTCCAAACAGCGTGCGGCGAGAAGTGCAATGGCTCGTTGTTCTTCACCAGCCGAAGGTTCGCTGGCGAGCAAATCGCGAAGGATGATTGCGAACAAGCAGCCAGCAATCAATAGAGCACCCACTTTGGGGCGGAAAGAACTGGGCATCATGGCGGGGATCCAGCTTGAAACTTCTTAGTCGGTCGGGACAACAACGACAATTAAGGCTAGAAGCCCTTGTCGCTGAAGCGAAGGGGAAGGTCTTGCATTGTACCGTATGCCAGTCAGACTTGCGAATTACAAGCCGAATTGCCTTACCAACCTTTGAAAAGTGCCCCTGCCCTAGCCAAACCGTAGACGAAATAGAGGGTTGCCAACTGAAGCATTGTCTTAGGTCCAAGCGACTTGG
>CAIJIZ010000208.1 GCA_903820735.1 uncultured Pirellula sp. | reverse complement strand
TCTTCGTTTCGAACCCAGACTTCCCAAAGCTGTTTCGTTGGATCGATCGGGCTTCCTTGCGCATCGGCCGAACCGGCTGATTTCTCCGACTGGGCAGGTTCGACATGCGTCGAGATATCGAGGGTAAGCAGATAAGCCACGAAGACTTCGGCTTGGTTTTTTCCTTCGATCGTGGTGAGGCAGCGCATAGGCGGATTGAAATTGGTTGAGGGTGTAGTGTCACCAAACCTCCGAGTCTACTTGAGGTAAGAACGAGCAGAAAGCCCAACACCGGGGCACTTGCGCGATTCCTAGACGAATTCTAACTTCCAAGCTTCGGCAAAACTCCCTGAGTAAGCCTACTTAGAAAAATTACTTGCGTCACCCAGAGCTGTTAACAATGGGCTTCCCCTTGTACTAAATTCTGCGGGTTGAAGCGTTTACGTCGAGAAACACAAAGAATGGAAGACTTAGTTTGCAAGGAAAATCATTGTGGTACGTGTGGCTCTGGGTATAATCAAGGTTTATGATTTATTTGCCATTCTCGGACGTGGCAAGTCTTGAAATACTCGAGGAGATTATGCGTTTCATCACAGCTGTTCGAGCTTTTTTTTCGGCACTTTTCACTCCCGGTGCGGCAGATTGCATCGATGATGCCCTCCGGCTAAATAAATTTGCCAAACAGAAAGTGGAACAAGCCCCCAGCACACCTGTGAAGAAGTCCCCCTTGTCGATCGCCCCAAAGGAAGGCTCTGTAGGTTCTACAAGGGTCGACTATGGCAGAGTTGCCACATCACGGAGCGACGCTCTAACCCTGCTAGCGGTCATGCAAAAAGAGTCTCGAATCTTAGATCTGATTTTTGATGATCTCGACGGTTATTCCGATGAGCAAATCGGAGGTGCCTCTCGCCAAGTCCTACGCGATCTTCGAGATTGTTTGGATTCACACGTCAAAAATCGAATCCTTGGTTGACGAAAAAGAAGGGGATGTTGTTCAAATCCCAGACGCCGCTTCCCCAATTCGCTGGAAAGTTCTCGGGGACGCGTCCGCACAATCCGGCACGCTAACCCATGCAGGCTACGTGGCGAGAAAAGTAGCATTGCCAGAATGGACTGGGACGGAAGAAAACGCATCGATCATCGCACCGGTGGAAGTCGACGGATCTGTTCGATTGCGGTTGGAAAAACGGGTTTAATCTCTTTGGCCAAATATCAAATTCTCGCCTACTCTCGGTTGCACTTCGGTCTGATGGAAATCAGACCAGGAGCACCCCATTGTTTCGGCGGCTTGGGTCTGATGGTCTCACTACCAAGCGTGGAACTCACCGGCGAGGTTCATTCCCCGACTGGTGAATTCCCCACCCCTACACGCTTGAGCAACATTTCGCTTCCTGAAGAGCCGAACTACTGGAGAAGTAGGCTTCTGAGCATCCTGCGCGACACTTCTAAACGACTACCTAAACTCGCCGATTCCAGCATCGATATCCACTGGCCTACTCTACCCGAGCCTCATATCGGATTCGGATCCGGTACACAGTTCGCTTGCGCTGCCGTGCGATTGCTGATGCTCCTGAGTGAGGTGATCTCCAACGCAAGTGAGCCAAACCTAATGGGAAACGGCTTAGCCCTAGATAAAGCTGGGCGTGAGGAGTTTCGTACGATCCTTCACGACGTCGGCAGATGCAAGCGATCGCATATCGGTTTGAATGGGTTTCTCGACGGTGGACTCATCTTTGACCGAGGACTTGGCTATGAAGATCTTACTGACATCCAAGTCACAGAAGATACACAACGGACACTGTCCCTCAGCTTTCCTGAGTCTTGGCGAATCCTGGTCCTATGGGAACCTCACTATTCCGGAGACGCGGGGGAAAAAGAACAAGCACTTTTTGACGAATGCTCGCTGAGAGAAAATCCATTTCGGGAAGAGATGATCCAGTTAGCCCTAAGCGAAGTACTACCGGGAGCACAGACGCATGATTGGCACCGGTTCTCACAAGCTATCGGGCGATACGGGGAATGCGCGGGCGAAGTTTTCAGGTCCGTACAGGGGGACGTGTACCGCTCCGAAAGGATTCGCTTCTGGGTCGATACGATTCGATCGCTAGGAATCCATGGGGTGGGGCAATCAAGTTGGGGGCCCGTGGTCTTTGCGATACTACGCGACGACGACCAAGCTCAATGGCTCAAAACCCATCTCGAAAGACATCTGCAACCGCAAGGGTGGATCCGGATCGCAAGTCCTGCTGGCCCGGCATCCATCACTCATCTGCCTTCTTGATAGCCTCTCCTCGAAGATCGAGACCTTTGATCTCTTTGCCAAAGATCGCCACACTTGCCACTACCCCAAGGGTTACCAACCCACCGATGAAGACGCTGGGTACAAGTCCAAGGTAGTGTGCGGCGAGACCGCTTTCAAGTTCACCGAGTTCATTCGACGCACCGATAAAGACGGAGTTGACCGCCGCAACGCGACCTCGCATGTGGTCGGGAGAGTACAAACGCAGAATCGTCTTGCGTATCACCACACTGATGCCATCGAGAATACCGCTCAGAAGGAGCGCCAAGATCGATAGAGCTAAACTGCGAGAGAGAGAAAAGGTAATCATGCATAACCCAAACCCAAAGATACACGCCAGAAGTATCTTTCCCGCATGAGCTCGCGGGGGAATACGGATACATGCCACTGCGCTGAGCAAAGCCCCCAGCATCGGAGCGGCATTGAGCAGCCCCAATCCGACCGGACCAGTCTTCAAAATATGTTCCGCGTATAGTGGTAGCATTGCAATTGCGCCACCGAACAGGACAGCGAAAAGATCCAGCGCCATAGCGGTCCAGAGGATCTCTCTTCGCATCACGAATTTCCATCCTGCCGTAATCGACCCGATGAATGGCTCGCGCTGCGATGACTCGGGAATCGGTTTTGGGGTAATCCTGCTGATCATCACGATAGCAAGACTCGAGCAGATCAGCGCAGTGGCAAACGTGGAAAGCTTGCCTACGAACTCGATCAAGGTACCTGCGATAAGAGGTGCGATCACCGCGCAAGCGTGCCAGACGATGGTAGTCCAAGTCGCTGCACTGATCGCTGCGAGTCTAGGAACTATCTGAGCTTCGAGACTCGGCATCGTCGGGTCTGCAAACCCCCTGGCAACCCCCAAGAAAAACATACTGACGAACAACACCGTCAGCATCGAAGGACCTTCAAGGAATACAGAGGTAGACATTCCTAATGCGCAAAGCCATTGCAACGCATAGGAGTTTCTCAGCAAACTTCGTCGATCGAGCCGATCCGCGAAGTGACCGCCGAGAATGGCTAAACTCAACGCAGGAATCGCTTGAATCAGCCCTAAATACCCCAAGTAAATCGGCTCGTTCGGATAAGCTTTGGCAATCGCGAACGGCGCCCAGAAAAACAATGTTCGCGTGCATATAGTTGAACATGCATGCGCAAGCATCAATAAGCGAAATTCGGGAAAATCCGTCGCGTGTGTCGAGTGGTGGTGAACCGCTGTGTCCAAGATGATTGTTCAACGATGGAGAATGGTGAATCAGGCAACTAAATCCGACGACTAAATCCGACGACTACAAGGACCACACAGAGACGACTTGATACGTCACCCAAGCTCCAACATAAGCTAAGGTCGTCATGTATAGAAATGAGAAAATCGGCCATACCCAAGAATTGGTTTCACGGCGAATGGTCATCAGCGTCGAAGCGCATTGCGCGCACAGAGCGAAAAACACCATGATCGATAGGGCAGTGGCCAAGGAAAACACGAGGGTGCCATCGGGCCATGTAGCCGCTCGAAGCTGATCAGCGAGACCGTCGTTCGACTCATCAACGCCACTTCCAAGAGCATAGATCGTCCCTAGTGTCGCAACGATCACTTCCCGAGCAGGAAACGAAGCCAAGACAGCTATACCGATCTTGCCGTCCCAGCCCAACGGACGAACCAGAGGTGCAATCGCATTGCCGGCTTGCCCCAAGAAACTTTGCTCGATAAGCCGACTCTTCTCACGGTTGATCTGCTCGACTAGCGTTTCAATCTCCGCTTTATGCCCCTGCGGATCGGTTGAAAGAGACTCCATTTGCGATACCATCGCATCGAGCTGAGCATGGTTTGCAGGGAAGTATGCCGCTGCCCAGACCAAAACGGAAGTAACAAAGATCAAGGTACCGGCTCGAAGCACAAACGCCTGAACACGCTCCCAAACCCGAGCAAAAACCACTCGCCAACTAGGCCATTTATAACTCGACAACTCCATCACGAAGGCCGAAGGCTCACCCGGAAAAAGAAACCGCTTGAGAAACCAAGCCACTGGGATCGCCACAACACTTCCAAGGCTGACCATGCCGAAAAGGACTGCGCCGCGTAGCGACAGCCAACCGTTGAGAGCCGTTAACGGAGGGACGAATGCCGAAACCATCAATACGTAAACCGGCCAGCGCGCAGAACAACTCATCAAGGGTGCGATCAAGATCGTCACCATACGATCTTTACGGTTCTCAATGGTCCGGGTTGCCATGATCCCCGGGATCGCACAAGCGAAGGAGGACATCAACGGTAAAAACGATTTGCCACTCATGCCCAGAACCGACATGAACTTGTCCATCATGAAAGCCGCGCGGGACATGTAGCCGCAATCTTCCAAGATCCCAATAAACAGAAATAAAATTGCTATCTGCGGAAGAAATACTACCACCCCACCAACACCGGCGAGCACCCCTTCGACCAACAAGCTTCGCAGTGGCCCAGGAGGAACCCAACTCTCAATCCAAGCTCCAAGAAATCCTTGGGCCTCCTCAATCAACTTCATCGGCCAGTCTGCGACCAAGGTGATCGATTGGAACAGCAGAAACATCAATACCAAAAAGAATAGCAATCCAATCCATCGATGGGTCAGCCAGCGATCGATCTTGTCCGATGTCGAATGCTCTCGAGGGCGAGAATCTCTTTCAAGGACTCCCGAAATCCGGCTTTTAATCCAACCATATCGGCATCGAGTTTCAAAAAGTGGGATAGCCAGCCCCTGCGATTTTAACGCGTCGCGCACCTCGCTAATTTTCGATTGAACCGTGGACGATTGATCCTTTGCAATAACGCGAAACGAATGCCCCTGCGGATCGTCGATCAACAATCGCTCTACCTGAAATCGATTCAGTGCAATTCCCTCCGAAGCGAACCAGTCCACCAATCCATCGACCGATTTGCCGAAGGCTTCGGGAAAACATCCGCTCGCAAGAGAAGTAGAATCGGGCAGACCAAGAGAAGGATCCTTCCGATCAAGCATTTCAAGCAGTTGTATTTTCAATTCATCAATGCCTGTACGGTTCGACGCGCTTGTGCAGATCACCGGCAATCCAAGAGATTTCGATAGCTTCGACGGATCGATGCGAACCCCCTCTGCATCGATGCGATCCCACATGTTCAGTGCGGCGATTACCGGAATTCGCAACTCAAGTACTTGGCTCAGGAGATATAAATTGCGTTCAAGATTCGTGCTGTCGAGGATCACAATCACCGCATCGGGTTTCGGCACCCCAGGCATCTCCCCCGCAAGCACCTCAACCGATACCGCTTCATCAGCAGAGCGTGCAGCAAGAGAATAGGTCCCCGGCAAATCCACCACTTCGACTTGCCACTGCGCTCTGTTAGGGGAACTCAGCCGATCTCCAATCTGAAGTCGCCCCGTCTTATGCTCAACGGTTACACCTGCATAGTTCCCCACACGAGCATTGGCTCCGCACAGTGCGTTGAATAAACTGCTCTTCCCCGTATTCGGATTTCCAATCAATGCGACGGTCGCATTCCTAGGTACACCCCCTTGAGTCTCCCCAGACGATGAATTCCCCTTCGGAGGTGAATTCGACGATATTGATTGACGAACCATAAGCGAAGTCGTCCCTTACTCCCTCTCGACGAGAACACGCTTTGCTTCGTGCTTACGCAAACTGATCCTGTAATGAAACACCATGTACTCGATGGGATCACCCATCGGAGCTTTGCCGATCATCTCAATCGTCTCCCCTGGAAGTAGCCCCATTTCAAGCAACCTGGCGGAGAGGGAATCTGCCCCTGTGACTTCGGAAATGACTGCTCGTTCTCCTTCGTTCAACTCATCGAGCGAAGATGGCATCGTCACGTTCCTAATCGTACAAGCTAACTGTAGATGGCTCGATTGAGGTTGGTTCGCTCAAGACCCTAGAGGCTGCACGAGAATGTCAGCGGATTTGCCGAGCCTCAAGCACATCTTCTTTCCTTCGATCGCGAGCAAGCATGGCTCGCCGGGACTTAGCATCCGCAACTTGCAACCACATCGAATCCCGAGCTCTTCAAGCCGATGCACATTTTGAGCATCACCGCACATCTCCACGACGACGGCATCGGAATTCGGGGCCAAAAACTCGACTGGCACTGGCTCGTTATGGGCCATCGCATTGATTCCAAATGAGTAGTTCATGGCGGGAAGCGACAACACGGTCGCTGTTGGGTTACTGTCGTAATCGTGTCGAAATCATATCTTAATTGAGACTGAATTTCAATAAGCCCTACGCAGTGAGGGAAAAAATCCAACCATTTTTTACAGCCACAGCCTTCTAAAAGCGCGGCTTATACAAGCTTGCGGCGGGGTAAGAATTCACCATCAAGCAGTCATTAAACGGTTTTTTGGTAGATGCGATTGAGGAAGCTGGTCGATGCAACGGGTCGGTGGAGAGAGACGACGCACCCCTGAAGAGGGGAATGGCAGCATAAATTGCCTGAACGTTTCAACCAAGTTAGCTTCGGGAAAATATTCCCCTTTGCGGATTTTCGAACTATGGAATCTGCCCAGGGTTTTGTAAACTCGAAGTCCTTGTCCTCCAATTTGCTTGGGTTCTCGAGCGACCGCTCGCTGATCCCAAGAGAAGATTTGCCCTGCAATCCACGTAGGCGTCGAAGTGCAGAATCACTCTCCAAACGGCAAAACGTTTTACGATCGCTGGGGTTGGCTCGTCCTGATCCTAAGCCTGGCATGCGTTCCCTTCGCGTACTACGGTGCGGGTCTAGCGGTACAGAGCAATGTCAACAAAGTTGAGGATTGGCTGCCGAAGACTTATCGCGAAACGGACGAACTCACTCGCTTCCGAAAGAACTTTCCATCGGATCAGTTCGTGATCCTCAGCTGGGAAGGCTGCACGCTTGGAGAAGACCCGGCCCAACCGGAAGGGGATGACCCGCGAATCGCCAAGCTCATCGAACTCGTCACGGCAAACCGAACCTCTGACGAAATCGATAATGCAACCACTTCAGCGACAGCATCGATTTCTAAAGACCTGACGCCCGATGAAATCGACGCACAGGAAGCTCGCAAATACTTCAAGGGCGCTCAGTCTGGGCGGACCTTTCTTGAGCAACTGACCGTCGGTCAACACGCTTTGAGTCACGAAGAAGCCGTTGAGCGTCTCAAAGGGGTGATCCTTGGCCCCGACGGTCGCCAGACCTGCGTGATCGTTTCCCTGGATCCTGTTACTTCAGGAAAACTCAAACCCGTGCTTGGGCATGGCCAAAAGCGGATTTTCCGGCCAAACGTCCCGCCCGGGGTACTACGTCGCTTGGTTGAACGCGCTGGCATTCCAGATGCAACCCTTCACATGGGTGGCCCACCTGTCGATAACATCTCGATCGACGAAGAAGGCGAACGGACTCTGGTCCGGCTTGCAGGCTTCTCCGGCATCCTCGGACTGTTCCTAGCTTGGTGGTCCCTTCGTAGCCTACTGCTTACTTGGATCGTTTTCCTTTGTTCGGTCACATCCGCCGCCGCCTCCCTTGCGATGATCTGGGCTTCCGGGGAAACGGTAGACGCCATTGTTTTGTCGATGCCCTCGCTTGTTTATGTACTGGCTATTTCAGGCGCAGTGCACTTTATCAATTACTACCGGGATGCAGTTCAAGAAGGCGGACTAAAAGGTGCTACGGAACGCGCAGTGATCCACGCTTTGAAACCTGCGGTACTTTGCTCTCTTACCACCGCTTTCGGACTGCTTTCCCTGTGCGCCAGCGAACTGGTTCCGATTCGCAAGTTCGGCCTTTACTCGGCCTCCGGCGTGATGATCCTCAACGTCGTGCTGTTCCTTCTTCTACCTGCAACACTCCACTTGATAGGGTATGCCAAGCGTTGGGTACTACCTGAAGGAGCCCAGAACACCGCAGCGGATCACGCTACAAACACCGCCGGTGAATCCTTCAGCGAACAGTTCTGGGGTGCTTTCTCAGGTTTTATCGTTCGCAACCACGTACAGGTTTTGGTCACAAGCTTGCTATTCTGTGGTGCGATCGGATTGGGATTGGCCCGAATTCGCACCAGTATCGATCTACTAGAACTCTTCGACTCCCGTGCTCGGATTCTGCAAGACTACCGCTGGCTGGAACAAAACCTCGGAAAACTTGTTCCGATGGAAATCGTCTTAGAATTCGACCAATCGAGCTTAGCCACAAGCCTTCCCGCCGGCACTCCAGAATCTGAAGAACCGAGCGCAGAAGACATCGGCAAACTAACTTTCCTCGAACGCATGGAAACAGCGAACCGAGTCCAAGAAGCCATCAAAGCAAAGTTCGGGGATGAGGGACTCGGCTGGGTAGGTCAAAGCATGTCTGCAGCGACCTTTGCACCTTCGTTGCCGACCAATGGCTCAAGCACAAAGAAGATGATTGAGCGAAGCGTCTATAATTCGACCTTGGAGTCGAAACGGGAAGACTTCATCAAATCGGGCTTCCTTCGCATCGATTCAGAGACAGGCAATGAACTCTGGCGAATCAGCTTGCGAGTCGCCGCTTTCCAAGGAGTCGATTACGGGGATTTCGTACACACTCTTCGAGATGTCGTCCAACCAATCCTTCAAGCCCAAGGAGACCGCGTGCAGATCCTGCGTCGTATCGCGGCCTGGAATAACGACACGAAGTTCGTCGGTAAGAAAGTGATCTTGTGGGATCCTCAGATGGTCGATTCATCCACGGGTGAAGCGGTTTCTGCAGCCAAAGTCCGTGCGGATGAAATCGCAAACCTTCTAAAGAATGCTAGATTTAAAGTCGCTCGGGCAAGTATCGATTCGAAATCGATGCCTTTAGTCCAATTACAAGAGCTCGAAGACTACGACGCAATCGTGCTCGCCGGTGCTTTTAGCAACAACGAAGTCCGAACACTCCAGATGGCTTTGAGCAAGATCATCGATCTCGAAGCCCCCGATCCGCTTCAGCCGAAACATTGGGTATCCTCAATTTATACCGGGGTAGTTCCAATCGTCTATAAAGCCCAACGAGCTTTGCTTCAAAGCTTGATGGAAAGCACCCTCTGGTCCTTCGTCACCATTACCCCGCTAATGATCTTCGTTTCCCGAAGCCTCAGAGCTGGATTGGTAGCGATGATCCCCAACATCGTTCCGGTGGTCTTCATTTTTGGATTGATGGGATGGCTTGGTATCGCCATCGACATTGGCTCGATGATGACCGCCAGTATCGCCCTCGGTGTCGCGGTCGATGATACGATCCACTTCCTGTCATGGTTCCGCAGCAATGTCGAGCAAATGAAGGATCGGCGAGCCGCCATCATCGCCTCCTACAAACAGTGCGGGACTCCAACCCTGCAAGCAGCCTGCATCTCCGGCCTTGGCCTGAGCGTGTTCGCCTTCAGCACGTTTACTCCGACGCAACGATTTGGTTGGTTGATGCTTACGATTTTAATCGCCGGCGTCATCGCTGAACTGGTGCTCCTGCCGGCCATCCTAGCCGGTCCGCTCGGTAGCGTTTTTGATCCACGCGGGTCGAAGTACCATCCCATTGCCAAGTTTTTCATGATTTTTAGGCACAAAGTTAGACGCCGATTTGATTCCAAACACTCCCCTGAAAACGGGGCGAATGATTCGGAACTGCAAAACGCGGCCTGAAGAGATCCTGGGGTAACTCCGGAACTCCCGAGTGCCTAGGTGGAGTTTTATTACTTTTACCCTTGGAAATCTTCTCGGTTCAGGATAAACTTTCGGCCCCTTGGGGTGGACTTTTTCCATCCCATCGTCCCAAGATGGGGGCGACCATAGCACGGTATTGTCCCTGAAGGATTCGAATATGACCAAGCAAAAGACGCACAAGTCCACGAAAAAGCGATTCCGTTTGACAGCGACCGGCAAAGTAAAGCACCGCAAGTGCGGAACTAGCCACTTGGCAATCGCCAAGCCTGCAAAGAAGATTCGCCAATTGCGCGGCACGCGTGTCCTCGAGCCAAATCTTACGCGTGCGATCGTTGATGCATTGCGTGGAAACAGCTACTAGGAAACATCTAGGCCCATTTTTAGTTCCAAGCATCTGGGTAACAACGATCGCGGGCTCGCGTACGGGCCTTTGTTAACGACGGTGAACCTTTAAGGTTCCCACCCCGCGATGACCTGAAATGCGTTTTGTAGACTTGTAGAGAGAACGATGAGAACGAGAAAAGGTTCAGCTCGCCGTCAGGCGAAGCGACGTTTGTTCCAACGAGCAGAAGGGTATGTGGGCGGTCGTCGCCGTCTATACCGAACTGCGAAGGAAAACTTGGTCCGCGCAGGACGGTTTGCTTACCGTGACCGCCGTCGCCGTCGACGCGACTTCCGCCGCCTCTGGATTACCCGCTTGAACGCCGCTGCAAGACTCCACGGTCTTCGATACAGCCAATTCATCGCCGGCTTGGTCCTCGCTAATATCGAACTCGATCGCAAGCAACTCTCTGAGATGGCGATCAACGATCCAACAGGCTTCGAAGTCGTAGCAAATACAGTCAAGGCCGCCTTGGCAAAACAAGCAGCGTAAACTGACTGGCTATCGTATGGCGATCGATTCGTTTGATTCTGCAGTCGATGGCTTGCTTGCCGATGCGCAAGCAAGCCTTCAAAGTGTCGACTCTCTTGAAACCCTCGAGGCTTTCAGAATCCAGTTCACCGGCGCAAAGAACGGTGCCCTGAAATCCCTGCAAAAGCTTCTCGGTGCAGTTCCGCCTGAACACAAGCCCGCCGCTGGGAAACGTTTCAATCAGGCTCGAGAAACCATCGAGCAACTTCTCACTGAGGCCACCGAAAAGGTCTCCAAAGTTTCTTCTGGAAAACCAATATCCTCAACGGGCCCTTTGGTCGATCCAACTCTCCCCGGCTTACGCCCTCGGATCGGTGTTCTACACCCTATCACCCAAACGCTCGAGCATCTCAAAGAGATTATGGGGCGACTTGGATTCAATGTCACCGAAGGCCCTGAAATCGAAGACGAATGGCACAATTTCGTCGCCTTGAATATCCCTGAAGACCATCCAGCTCGCGACCCACTCGATAACTTCTATCTCGCTACAGCGAAAACAATCCTTCCAAAGTCATCCACGGAAACACAATCATCCGGGAATTCCAGTGGCGGTGATATCGCAGCAAGACTGTTGAGAAGTCAGACATCGACCGTCCAGATTCGCGTAATGGAGTCCACTCCGTTGCCCCTAAGAATCATCTCGCTCGGTCGCGTCTACCGCCCGGATGCACCCGACGCCACCCACTTTCCAATGTTCCATCAAATGGAAGGTCTTTGGGTCGACAAGAATGTAACGATGGCACAGCTTAAAAGTGTTTTGCGATTATTCGCCACCAGCTATCTCGGAGGAGATGTCAACGTTCGCTTCCGCCCATCGTTCTTCCCATTCACCGAACCGAGCGTCGAAGTGGACTATTGGTGGAACGGGCAGTGGATTGAATTCGGCGGAGCGGGAATGATCGACCCAAATGTCTTTACTGCCGTAGGTATCGATCCCGAACAATGGTCCGGTTTCGCATTCGGGCTCGGCGTAGAACGACTTTGTATGCGCAGATTTGGAATTACCGACATCCGAGATTTGTATCGCAGCGACGTGCGATTCTTGCGTCAATTTGCATCCTAAAGTGTCCGATCTTTTGCTCACCGTTGAGTCTGCGAGTTTGAATCATGTTGGTCTCCTGGGAATGGCTATCAGATTACGTCAAACTCGATGCTGCCTTGGAGCAAGTTGTCGATCAATGGGCTCTGTCAGGCCTTAACCACGAAAGCACTCAGTGGGTCGAAGGGCTTCCTGTCATCGATCTCGAAGTAACGAGCAACCGCGCCGATTGCCTAGGGCACATCGGTGTTGCTAGAGAAGCCGCCGTACTGTTTTCAAAGCCCCTTTCGATTCCTCAACCAACCTTCGAAGAATCCTCCGAGAATGTCAGCTCGTTCCTTGAAGTTGAGAATCAATTTCCAACCGTTTGCCCTCGATACACAGCACGCATAATCAAGGGTGTGAAAGTTGCTCCCAGTCCCGAATGGTTTGCAAAACGACTGCGCAGCATCGGCGTAAAACCCATCAACAACGTAGTCGACGTTACGAATTATGTGATGATGGAATGCGCACAACCATTGCACGCATTCGACCTTGCGAAGATCTCCGGCGGCAAAGTAATCATTCGTCCAGCCGGCGATAAAGAAACTTTCTCAGCGATCGATCATCGCAACTATTCCCTCGACAGTCAGATGGTTCTCATCGCCGATGCGCATCGGCCCCTCGCACTCGGGGGCGTTATGGGTGGCTTGGAAAGCGAAGTTTCTGAGCTTACTGTCGACCTGCTGATCGAATCCGCTTCCTTCGTTCCGATGGCGATACGTCGAGCGGCTAGAAAACTCAAGCTTCACTCCCCTTCGTCCTACCGATTCGAAAGACGAATCGATCCAAACGGCCTGGATTGGGCTTCACGCAGGTGCTGCCAACTAATCCAGCAATTCTCTGGCGGTAAAGTTCTACAAGGCGTAGCCGACTCTTGCTCGAAGCCGACACCACTCGCCGAAGTCTCCCTGCGTCGCACACGAGTTACTCAAGTCCTTGGAATCGATGTGCCTTGGGAAAAGACTCAAAGCATCCTAACGAACCTTGGCTGCAAAATCGTTGCCTCCACGAGCGACAACTTGCAACTTCAAGCTCCTTCATTCCGTCAAGACTTAACGCGAGAAGCGGATTTGATCGAAGAAATCGTTCGAATCGTGGGATACGATGCGATTCCGGAAGACGCTATGGTTCCGATGGTCTCCTCGGCGCGTCGCCCTAAAGACTTCATGATGGCCACAGTTCGATCAGTCGCCTGTGCTGCCGGTTTCGATGAAACGCTCAATCCAAGCCTTATTGGGAAGACCGCCATCGACCGGATCTCTCCTTGGACAGCAAATGATCCCCTAACCACCTCCGTTCCACTGCTTGAAGGGGCAGCGGTGCTGCGACGCTCCCTGATCCCAAGTTTGATCGCTGCTCGACTGCACAACCAAGCTCAATCCAACCGCGATGTCCGGCTTTTCGAAACCGCAAATGTTTACTTGCCTCAAGGCTCACAACTGCCCAAAGAGCAATTGTGTTTGGGCTGTATCGCAGAAAGCGATCCCCGATGGGTCAGAGGGGTTTTTGAAGAAATCCTAGAACGATTATGGGGGAACCATTGCTCAGACCTACAGGAGCGGATTATCGATCTAGACTTCGTAGAGCGAGGAACCGCTATCGCCTGGTTTGTGGATAACTCTATGGTCGCCTGGGTCGGTAGCTTATCAAAGTCGCTCGCTCAGAGCAATAAACTCGATGGCCCGGTGGCCATAGGTGAACTAGACCTGGATCAACTGTTAACCCGTGCGGTGTTGGTACCCAGACTCAAGGCCTTGAGCCCATATCCAGCAATTCTTAGAGACTTGAACTTCATCGTCGACGAGTCGATCCAATGGCAAGGTTTTCGTGAGACGATTCAACGAGCGGCAGGGGATTTGTGTAAAGAAGTAGTATTCCGAGAGATCTATCGAGATACCAAAAAGGACGGGGTAGGCAAGAAGCGAATATTGTTGACTTTGACAATACAGAGCGACACAGAGACGCTTCGCAGCGAAAGTGCAGACGCATCGGTAGCACAGGTTATCGCCGCATGCCAAAAAGAACATGCCGCACAATTGCTGGCCTGATTTGAACCGTGACATAGCCACTTGCAACTACACGATCTTGTCTGATCGACTGTCAACGTGGCTAATTTCACATCCGGCGGGGGATATGCATTAAACTATGAGTATCGGCGCAATCCCCTGGAAACTTCTTGCACTTCCGCTTTTACTACTGTTTGGCGGGCTGCTATCTGCCTTCGCATTGGATCAATTCCAAAACCGCCTATGGTTCGAACAGCAAGCTAGTGAAATATCCCGCGAAGCACACTTGCTCTCGCGGACTCTCTCGGCTTCTCCGGATCGCCGCGCATGGACACAATTCGTCCAAAGCTTTCAACGAATGCATCTCGGCGATGTACAAATCGTATCGGGTGATGAACTCTCCGAACGCGAACGTCAAGACTTTGTTCTTTCCCCGATCGAGTGGATCCGAGAGCCTGATCGGTTTTATCGCTTGCGCAGTCGTCAACCCATCGAAACCCCTGACGGGGGTCCTGTACAGATCGACCAATCACCGCTTAACTGGATGCTTGTTACTAGGCGAGTTCAACAACCTCAGTCAGGCTCTATCTTCCGCTATCTATCCCTCGGCAGCATCGGCCTAATCGTCGGACTCGGTCTGCTTGCCTACCGTCTGCACAAAGAAGCGAAACTCGAGGAACTAACGAACACGCTGCGAACCATACGCCTTCGAAGCCAACAGACGATCCCTCGTAACGAATTCCTAAGCTTGTTCCCTCAATCCATGAACGTCGATCCTCTCGGAAGGGAATTCGTCGCCTTATGCGATACACTTCACCAAAATGCATTTGTCTACCAAAGCGAATCGGAGCCTTCGGAAGCGATCTTTGCCGCCATGCCCGTTGGCATATTAGCCTTCGCACCCGACTTGCGACTCTCCTTCGCAAATCGCTCTGCTATCCGCTTTCTCGATCTGGGCAATTCCATCCGAGAAAACATCCCTCTGATCGAATTGATCCGACAACCTAAAATTTTAAGTCTCGTCCAAGATGTTCAGAAACAAAGCGCATCGCTCGAATGTGAACTTGAATCGACCGATTCGGTCGGTGGTAGTGTCACTCTGAAAATTCGCGGACACTCAACAGTCGATTCCTCCCACCCTTCCGCTTCACGCTCAGTCCTCCTTGTGATCAGCGATGAAACAAGATTAAAGCAACTCGAGAACTACCGCCGTGATTTCACCGCAAACGTCTCCCATGAATTGAAAACTCCTCTGTCGGCTATCAAAGCTTACTCGGAGACACTACTGATGGGTGCCATCGATGATCCAGATGCCGCAGTTCGGTTCGTCACAAGCATCGGTGAACAAGCAAATCGATTGGATCAATTGATTCGCGGACTTATGCAACTCAGTCGTATTCAAACGATGCCCGAAAGACTTGAACTCGCTCCCATCCGTCTCGCGGATATCGTCAAGTCAGTTGTCCGTGAACAATCCACCGTGGCGGAATCAAATCAGATATCGATCATAAATCACATCGAGGCAGACGATCTCGCTGACGATCAACTCATCGTCCTTGCTGAACACGAGTCCCTGCGTACGGTCTTCGGTAACCTACTTAGCAACGCCATTCGGTACAGCAAGAAAGGTGATACCGTGGAAATCAAGACAGAACACACCCCCGACGCAATCGACTTGCTGGTCATCGACCACGGAATCGGGATCCCAGCCGAAGATATCAATCGTATCTTCGAACGCTTCTACACCGTCGATAAAGCTCGTTCACGCGATTCCGGAGGAACCGGACTCGGACTATCAATCGTTAAACACCTAACAGCAGCAATCGGTGGTACCATTCGTGTATCGAGCGTCCTGGGATCGGGCAGCACCTTTAGAGTCTCACTGAAAAGAGCCGACCTAACACCCACTCAAATCAACTCTTCGATTTAGCCAAAGCCAAGCCGAGAGGGAGCAAAATGCAATCATGAAACTTTCCATGAACAAAACTAAGATGCAGCCTCTGAATACCGATCGCCGAAGCTTTCTTAAAGCCGCTGGATGGCTCTCCGGCGGCTTTTTCGTATCGACTCCTGCTCGCCGTGCATTCGGAGCACTGAGCCCAAACGATCGACCTCGCATCGGCGCTATCGGACTGCGATACCAAGGAACTGTAATTGCAAATCAATCAAGATTCTTCGGGGATGTCGTCGCCGTATGCGACGTTGATAAAAACGTTCGCGAACAAGCCAAAGCATCCTTCGGCAGCACTCCACTAGCGTTCGAAGACTATCAAGAATTACTCGCTCGTAAAGATATCGATGTGGTGACCATCGGAACCCCCGACCACTGGCACACTAAAATGCTTATCGATGCTTGCCGCGCCGGCAAGGACGTCTACTGCGAAAAACCACTAACACTCACCGTCGACGAAGGAAAAAAACTGTGCGATGTCGTCAAACAAACAAAACGGGTAGTACAAGTCGGCTCTTGGCAAAGAAGCGATGAACGCTTCCGCACCGCAGCCGAACTCGTTCGCGCAGGTCGTATCGGAAAACTAAAATCGGTCGAAGTAGTACTTGGAAAAAACGCGACAGGTGGTCCATTCCCCTCAAGCCCAACTCCAAAACATATCCAATGGGACCTCTGGCAAGGCCAAACCCCCGATGTTCCTTACGTCGAAGAACGGTCCCACTACACGTTTCGATGGTGGTGGGAATACTCCGGCGGACAAATGACCGACTGGGGCGCTCATCATATCGATATCGCTCAATGGGCCATCAATTCACTCCCCGTCCGATTCGAAGGAAACTCCTTGATGCCCAAGGAGCAATCAGGATACAACGTACCTGTCGACTTTGAATCTAAAGTCACCTACGCCAACGGCGTTGAAATGACCATTCGAGACCATGGCGAAAACGGAATCCTCTTTCAAGGCGAACAAGGCAGAATCTTCGTCAATCGCGGTAAGCTAACCGGTGCCCCCGTCGATGAATTGCAATCCAGACCACTGCCTCGTAACAAATGGCAACTCTACCAACATGACCATCCCGATAGACCATTGCTGAGCGGAAAGCTTGAAGCGATCGTCAATCACATGGGGAACTTATTCGATTGCATCGAATCAAGGCACGCTCCGATATCGGATGTCGTCAGCCAGCACCGTAGCGTATCGACTTGCCACCTAGCAAACATCTCGCTACGACTCGGACGACCACTCCAATGGGATCCGAACAAAGAAGTTTGCATCGATGATGCCGAAGCCAATACGATGCTCTCTCGCGAACAACGCAAAGGTTACGAGATTTAAGCTGGAAGCAAATTCGGCGTAAGACTCGCTATCGACGGGACAACCAAATCGGGTTTGTAGGCATACCTTGCCAAATCCTCTTCACGTGTCCCACCACTGAGCACGAGCACCGTTTTATATTCCAACTGAACTCCTCCAAGAATATCCGTCTCCATCGTATCACCGATAACGACCGTCTCATCGGTCGATAAACCCAACTCCTTGCGCGCCGCTCGCAACATGATCGGACTCGGCTTGCCTACGCTAAATGCTTTTACCCCAGAAGCAGCCTCAAGCATCGCCACAATCGCGCCGCAACCAGGCCGCATCCCCGATTGCGTCGGACAGTTCGGATCAAGATTCGTTGCAATGAGCTTCGCACCATCGAGAATCATCCGCAATGCGGCTTCCGCCATCTCAAAATTCAAATTCCGCCCCTCCCCTACCACCACGTAGTCCGGGTCGCGATCGACAATGGAAAACCCATTTTTATGCAACGCAGTTAGCAGTCCTCCCTCTCCAATTACATAAGCTGTCCCTTGCGGCTTCTGGGACGCCAAAAACCTTGCGGTAGCCATGGCACACGTGTAGACATGCCCTTCCTCCACATCGATCCCCAAACGCTCGAGCTTCTTGGCGACATCTCGCCTCGTTCGCTGCGAATTGTTCGTTAAAAACAAGAAGGGAGTACTCGACTCCCTCAATTCCGCAATAAAGCGATCCGCACCTTCAATAAGCTCGTTCCCACGGTAAATAACTCCATCCATATCGATCAAATAACCAACCATGCTTTTCGTATCCCCTACGAGTACCCACCTTCGTACCAAAACAAGCTATCCAGCCACCTTTCTCTCTGTTTGCAAACCATGTGCCAAAAAAGCAAACCGATCGTGGTGAATCAGCAGCTAAACCTCGCACGGCAAGTATGAATTCCAGACATCTCTACACGCCGGGAGAATTACCACCACAAAAAGATACGCAATCCCTCAAAAGCTTGCGCTGCGAAACACAACGCACCAAAGAAAAGCACACTTCTTACGCGAACATGCTTACATAGCATGCTTACATAGCATGCTTTCATAGTGTGCATTCATAGTGGCTTAAAAATGATACTTGGTCACTGCAAAGCCCTATCGGACTAACTCAGTACCTCTTGGATCACGTGTCCGTGCACGTCCGTCAATCGCCGATCGATCCCATTATGCCTTACTACCAATCGCGTATGGTCAATACCTAGAAGATGTAGGATCGTCGCATGCAAGTCATAACACCAAGTCTTGTTCTCAATCGCTTGATACCCCCAATCGTCACTCTGCCCATGCGACACCCCTTCCTTCACCCCTGCTCCCCACAACCAAGTGACAAAACTACCACCGTTATGATCCCTACCTAAACTCCCTTGCGCAAAGGGTGTCCTGCCGAATTCCGTAGTCCAAATCACCAAAGTATCCTGATCCAATCCTCGCGCCTTCAAGTCCCTAAGCAGAGCCGCAATAGGTTGATCCACGCTCTGCGTCATCGGGGGAAGTTCCGTTTGAATGTTCCCGTGATTATCCCAATTGTTTGTGGCCCCTTGCGGCCCACTCCATACCTGACAAAACCGCACCCCCCTCTCAATTAAACGCCTTGCCAAAAGACACCTGCGACCAAAATCCTCCGTTACGGGTTTGTCTATCCCATAGTCCTTGTGACACTGAGTCGTTTCGCTCCCAAGATCGAACGCTTCAGGAGCTGACAACTGCATCTTCGCAGCTAACTCATACCCCGCCAACCTCGCATCGAGTCGGCTATCACCCACCTTCCCGTCCCCATACTGCTCATTAAGCCAACGCAATAGCGACTGCCCTTCAATATCCGATGCACCTTGCGCAAATGAATACTTCGCATCCGGGTACAAATCCGGTATCGGTACCTTCGATGTCGCATTTAATACCAACCCTTCATGAACCGCCGGAAGAAAACCCGGACTGAAGCATCCTTGCTGGTTATACGGCAGCCCACGCGCATCAGGCAAAACGACAAACGTCGGTAAGTTATCGGTCAAATTACCTAACGCATAAGACACCCAAGCCCCCAGGCAAGGAAACCCCGGTAGCAGAAAACCGCTATTCATCATGTACGTTCCGGGACCATGCACGTTCGTCTTGGTCGTCATGGCCATCAAAAACGCCATCTCATCGACCAACTTCGCTTGCTCCGGAAATAGCTCACTGACCCAGCGTCCCGAATCTCCATGTTGCGAAAAAGCAAACGGGCTCTTCATGATCGCGCCAGCTGGAGCCGTAAAACCCTCCGGCTTGTCCTTCGGCCCAAGCATCTGTCCGTGCAATCGCTCAAGCTCCGGTTTGTAGTCAAACAAGTCCATCGGACTCGCCCCTCCAGTCATGAACAACTGGATAACCCGCTTGGCCTTCGCTCGATGATGCTGCTCCTGCTCTCCTACTGCCTCACGCGCCAAAAGATCGCTCAATGCAATCGCCGCTAAACCGCCACCTCCTTGCTTGAACCACTCGCGGCGATGAATTCCAGAAGCATCAACTCCAGATACACCGGTATCTACTTGACCGCTTGTCGACTGACTGCGCCGAGTACGAATTCCTGTCATGCTAATTAGCTACTTGCGGTGAAGGTAAAGAATGGGCGACTAAGGAATAAACAAAAACTCATTCGTGTTAACCAATACCCGACCAAGCGCAGCAATTCCATGCCGCTGTGCATAAGGGATTAAAACTTCGAGTTCACCCGGTGTCGGATCGCGCTGCAATGCTAATTGAAACAACTCTCGCACCTGCTCCGAAATCGATTTTCCACCCGCACTCAATCGATCTTCCAACAGCTTGCAATGATGAAGCACAAAAGGGTTGTTGGTTAAAACCAATGACTGCAATGGCGATGCAGTGAATCCCCGAACAGGTGAAAGCAACCCCAAGTCAGGGAAGTCCAATGCTGCCATCATCGGATCTGGAATCCCTCTCCAAACTACCCTATAGATACTTCGACGATTTCCCTCCGGTCGACTCCAATCAAAAGCCGCGTAATCGAGCTTGGGGGTCGATTGTGGCCCCGGCTGCTTTGTGAAATGCTCACCCCCAGGCCCACCCATCCTCCAATCAATTCTCCCCGAGATTGCTAGAATTGAATCTCGAAAAGAGTCTGCATCAAGTCGAAGTCGATTCTGGCGCCACAACCACCGATTGTCGGCATCCTTGGATTGAGCTTGTTCGTTGTGTAAACATTGCTGCCGATACGCCCGGCTCGTTACGATCAATCGATGCAGCTTCTTCAATGAACCCCCTGCATCATCTCGAAACCAGACCGCTAGCCAATCAAGTAGTTCCGGATGCGAAGGGATACCACCCATCCGCCCAAAATCACTTGGAGTATCACATATTCCCCGACCAAAGTGATAGTGCCAAACTCGATTGACGACACTTCGCCACGTCAAGACATTGTCTCGATGGGCGATCCAATCGGCCAGTGACGCTCGACGCTGGGACTCAACTCCACCTACTGCATCTTCAAATCGCCCCGGGGCATGCGACATCACGGAAAGTGCCCCGGGAGGGACCAATTGCTCTGGCTTCCCGATCTCTCCACGATGCAGCAAATGAACCGGCTTCGGACTCGCAATACTCGCTTGCTGCCGCGCACCGTTACCCGTAGGTATCGAAACATTAGTCCCTACCGCGTAAACCTTGGATTCCGCTGGAAGCTTTTTCATCTCAATATCAACTGCTTGCTGAAGAAAATGAAAGGAAAGCAATCGCTTCTGCTCTTCACTTCTCTCGTCCAAAGGTAACTTCATCACCGTCTCGACTTCTGCCGGTAACGCAACTGCATCCCCCTCAGGGGCATCCGTTACCGATAACCGAAACGCCCCCAAAAGATGTGAGCCCCCATGAAGTTGCTTTAACGTCACCGTCAACTCAGTCCCGCTACTCCACTCGACAGGCTCCTCCAAAACGAAGACCGCATGATGCGCAATTCCCACCGCAGGATGGATTCCCCAAGCAGTCTTCGGATCGCCATCGATCGCTCGCTCGATCCCCCAATCAACTTGATTAAAATCTGCCGTAACCCGAGCTATCTTGAGCTGCTTCGCCTCCACCGCTCCAGGTGAAAAGACTTGAACAACAAACTCAGATAAATGCAAATTTCCGTTTTGGCATCGACCAGGCCCCTTCATTGGCAGCGATTCATGGGGGAACAGGTCAAGTCGTATCGCTGTAACACTTGGCAAATCCACTGTCCCGTTCACAACATAAGTATCTGTATCAGGGGAATGCCCTCCGGCGAGAATGACTCCCTCCTCCTGCTTGGTAAGTGTTGCTCCTTCAAGCGATATAAAGGAGTGCGAATCAAGCTTCTTCCACGCTGCAATTTGGCGATGCTCTCGACTCCATTGCGCAACGAGCGATTGAGCAAGCTCCGAGTCAAGCCCCGCAGGATCCCTCGCTAAGACGGCCTGCTTGAGCTTTCCTAGCTCCGCGCGTCTATTCGCTGTTTCACGCAGTGGATCATAAGAGATATCCCCCTTGATTACCCCAGCAAACACAGCTTGCAATGCATAGTAATCCTCCTGCGGAATCGGATCGAACTTATGCGCATGACACCTCGCACAATTAGCCGTCGTACTCACAAACGCGGCCATCGTCTGTGTCAACATATCGTCGCGATCCATGTAATCGAAAGTTACTGGTCCCGTCGAATAGGTACTTAGATCAAACGTACCTGCCCCTAGAAAACCAAGTGCTGGTAGCAATTCGGTAGCCTCAGGTGCAAAGACATCTACCGCAAGCTGCTGGCGAATAAACTCCGACCAAGGAATGTCGCGATCAAAAGCGTCAATCACATAATCGCGGAAAGGCCAAGCATTCTCGCGCCCTACATCATGTTCGTATCCATGAGAATCGGCGAAATGAATCGTATCGAGCCAATGCCGCGCCCAACGTTCCGCATAGCGAGGAGATGCAAGCAACCGATCTACCAACTCCTCAAGCTCTTGGTCACTAGGATTCTCAGATATCGAAGCAACTTGCTCTGGCGATGGAAGTACACCATGAAGATCGACGTAGAGCCTTCGCACCAACTCCCGAGATGTCGCACGAGGAGAAAAACTTAAACCCTCTTGCTGCAACCGCTCCAGCAAAAACGCATCGATTGGATTGATCGGCCCCTGCGTTGATGCAGCAAGCTCCCTAGTCACCGAATTGGCAGCAAGCACAGGTACCGCCGGAGCCACCAAAGGTCGTAACGACCACCAATCAAGCGGATCGCTAACTACCGGCCGCACTGCCCGATCGTCGTAAGCTCCCTCCTGTATCCACTTGCGGAGGATTTCAATCTCACCCTCTGGAAGCTTCTCCTCTGGCATCTGCAAGTCCGAGTCCGAATGCTCGACCGCCCTTATCAAAAGACTTCCATTCGAATCGTTCGGCACAATGGCCGTTCCACGAGCCCCACCCTGAACCCAACCGCTCCGCCAATCAAGAGCCAATCCACCTTCCATTTGCCCAGACTGATGCGAATGACAACTGTAGCAACGACTTTTAAGAATAGGTAGCACCGACTCGCGGAAGAACGCCGCTTCATTCGCCCCTTGTGCTCCTGGCGTCTCCTGCGTCATCGCGATACTGCTGATAACGCCAAACATGAGGGCCAGGACAGCTACAACTGCCGATCGATTAACGATCTTTGGTTTCATTGGATGCTGGAGAAACATGGCTCTGCGCTACCGCTTCAAGAATAGGTTTAAGAAAGGATGCGTTACCGAAACGATTCCCCGCACGCGTCGGCTCTGCAAAACGAACAATGACTAACTCCTGATCAGGAACTACGAATAATCGCTGTTTACCCAACCCAGCTGCGATATAAATCTCCGAAGCAAGCTCCTTCGAGTCATCATCAATCTCAGCCTCACGATTGAGAATCCCCATCCTTATCCTGTCTCTTATTGTACCTCCCTTTACTGCACCTTGGATCTTGCCCGAACTTGGATCCTGGCCACCACCCGTATTGCTACCACCCGTATCGCTACCACCAATATCAGCAACCTCCTGGACTCCACTGAGCCACCATGTAAGCCCGTAACGAGGATTTGCAGTCGACGGTAGAAAGCACTGCTGCAAGAGTTCTTCAGAGATCAATTGCTTTGCGTTTCCGCTCGCGTCCCTGACGCTCCCCTTATCGAATACGAACTGACCAAACTTCGCCCATTCGCGAGCCGTAAGCGAAAGCCCACCTGGGATGTTAACATTGCCCGCAGGATCCTTACCCCATCTACCGACCGATATGCCAACCGGTTCAAATATTCTAAGCTTGGCATATTCTTCAAAGCTCCTTGCGGGAATCTCTGCCTGACTGAGCAACTTGCGATTCAGCAATTCACCAAACACATAGAAATGACTCGGTCCGTAGTCGAAAACCTCACCCGCATTCGCCTTGGATGGAACTTTAACCGCATCGGCAAACCAATTCCCGGTTGCCAAGTCAGATAACTTCTTCTCCTGATCTTGCCGTTGAATGCGTTGCTGACGCTCCGCCAGTAATCCTCCCCGAAGCTGCTGCAACCCTTGACCACGCGTTGGAAATGCTGCATCCGCAGGTTCTAGCCCCGAGCAAAGTGTCAAAAGGTGACGCACCGTTATCTGACTCTTTCTCTTGTCGGTCTTCCATTCAGTGAGGGTTTCACAGACCAACTCATCGAGGCTGAGCAACTTGTCTTGGACCGCAAACATCGCAAGTACTCCAGTGAAGCTCTTCGTCCCACTGGCAAGCATATGCGGTGTCTCTTTATTCCAGCCTTTGTAACGTTCATAAACGACTCGCCCACGATGCATCACTAAGACGGCACGACCATCGAACGATTCTGAATATTCGCTAGCTTGATCACATGCCACCTTGAAAGCCTTTGGGCTATCCTCCGCTCCCGAATCCTGCGCAGCCGCATCCCGACCAAAACTGAACACCCCCCATACGCATAGCAACCCAGCCAAACCGATCCGACCACTCTTTAGAATCCCACCTAGAACCGATGATCGCTCACTTTTTGCATACTGTTCGCTATACATACACTTTCCACTCCTGCGAAAACCAAGATCATCGACGCTTCTTTTTCCGATGGGAACTTTTCGGACTCGGCTTGGTCGACGATTTTGCCGATTTCGGTTTAAAGCGATCCCGCCTCGATGGATTCGATTCCCTCGACCTCTTCGCTGATCCTGCCCCCGCCCCGGATCCTGCACCCGCCCCGGCCGATCGATCGTGATGGGTAACTTTCTCGAGCCTGAACTCCAATTGCCGGCGTGCAAGATCGACCCGTTCAATACGAACGACCAATTCATCCCCAAGCCGGAATTGATTCTCATCCTTATAACCCTGCAGAGTATGGGTATCGCGATCATAGCGATACCGATCTGCGGGGAGTCGCTCAAGGGTCACCATACCGTCAACCGGTATCTCGATCCCACGAACCACAAGCCCGTTCGGATTGACACCCCAGACTATCCCTGTAAGCATCTCGCCGATTTTGCGTTCGAGAAAATGTAAGAGCTTGACTCGGATCAACTCGCGTTCGGCACCCTCCGCATTTTGCTCCGTTGCACTGCAGTGCTGCCCCATGCGTTCCAGAACTTCCGTATTCTCATTTGCCGTTCGCCCCTGAATCAAATTTTCAACGATCCGATGTACGACAAGATCTGGATAACGGCGAATCGGACTGGTGAAGTGACAATAGTGCGACATGTTTAGAGCGTAGTGCCTCTCAAACTCACACTGATAGACAGCCTTGGACATGCTCTTGAGAATCGCGTAGTTGACTGCAAATTCCGTCGTATCCCCCTTCACGCTATCGATCACTCGCTGGATCTCAAAGCGGTCTTGCATTTCGTCAGCAGGCAATCCGAGGGCTCGCATGAAGTCGGCGAGCCGACGGATCTTCAACCGGTCTGGCGGAGCGTGAGCGCGTCTGAGAAACGGTAGCTTCAATGAATCAAGCCAGTATGCAACAGCTTGGTTCGCAGCCAACATAAACTCTTCGATCACCTGATGGCTTTCGGTATGATGCACAACGTGAGCACCCTTGACCTTACCCAGCTTGTCGAGATCCACCTTGACCTCCGGAAGCGTCAGCTCTATCGAACCATTGACTTTTCGCAAAGACCGCAATTGCATTGCCAACGAATGCATGTCGCGCACCAATTGAAAAATCTCCGGCGACAGTCGCTCTTGCCAAACCGACGGATCTTCGAGGTACTGATCGATTTGCTCGTAGTTAAACCGGTAAGCATTGCGAATCACACTGTTGTAAACCTCGGCATGCAACAACAACCCTTCCGGGGAGTATTCCATCGCTACCGTCTTCGCTAACCGATTCCGATCGGGTTGAAGCGATGCCAAGTGATTACTAATCGTCTCGGGAAGCATCGGGATCACACGATCCGGAAGGTAAACACTGTTGCCTCGCTCCCGAGCTTCCTCATCGAGAATGCTCCCTTGAGGAACAAAAAAGGAGACGTCCGCGATGTGGACAAGCAAATCCCAGTTCCCTTTCTCGTTCTTGCTCAACGATATCGCATCGTCAAAGTCACGCGCGTCGAATGGATCAATGGTGATCGTCGGTATCTTCGTTAGATCCTTGCGACCCTCCGGAATGACTTCCTCTGAAAACCGATCCGCCTGAATTCTCGCGTTATCAAGCACCGCTTCAGAAAACTCCTCAGGCAACCCAAACTGGACCATCACAGCCATCGTGTCGACCGCCGGATTCCTTAGACTTCCAAGTACCTTCAGCAGGACAGCTTCGCCAGGTTGGAACTCATCCGGAAATCGAACCAATTCGACGATGACTTTATCATTGTTCTCAACCGGCAGCCCTCGAACATCACCGATCGAAACCGGACGCTCTAGCTTCGCTCCATCAAGCCAAACAAAAGACTTCTTGTCATTGGTCTGATAGGTTCCGGTAAACTGCCGCTTCTTGCGCTCGACAATCTCGACGATTTCACCTTCTAAACGAGCGGGATTGTTGCGGAGGTTCGCGCCTCCACTTCGCCGCGATGGAGCTGAGGACTTCCGCAAACGAACGCGAACGGTATCCCCATCCATCGCATTCGATGTTCTCACTTCAGGAATGAAAACATCCGGCAACCTAGCTGATGCCGTCTCCACCGGAGTCGATTC
>CAIJIZ010000207.1 GCA_903820735.1 uncultured Pirellula sp. | reverse complement strand
TTGGTCAAGCATCATCGGGGGGTGGGGTTGGAGCTTCAGGACGTGCCATTTCCGCAGGTTGGCATCAATGACTGCTTGATTCGGGTAGAGAAAACGGGGATTTGCGGCACCGATTTGCATATCTATTCATGGGACGCATGGGCGCAGAAAACCATTCCAGTGCCGATGGTTGTTGGGCATGAATTTGTTGGGACGATTGTAGAAGTTGGTTCAAACGTCAAGGATTTTGTGGCTGGGGATGTGGTCTCGGGGGAGGGGCATGTGGTCTGCGGTCGCTGCCGGAATTGTCTTGCGGGGCGTCGCCATTTGTGCAAAGACACACAGGGGGTTGGGGTCAATCGCACGGGGGCATTTGCCGAGTATATCGCGTTACCAGTAACGAACGTATGGCATCATCACGATGGTATCGACAGAGAAGTCGCGTCGATTTTCGATCCGTTTGGGAACGCAGTACACACTGCATTGCACTTCGATTGTTTGGGGGAGGATGTGCTGATCACTGGAGCCGGGCCTATTGGGCTCATGGCCACTGCGATCGTCCGCCATGCTGGGGCGAGACATGTGGTGATCACGGATTTGAATCCGTTCCGGCTAGATCTAGCTCGCCGCATGGGGGCTAGCCGTGCGATCGATCCTCGGGCAACCTCGCTTGAGTCCGTTCAAGAGGAGCTTGGGATGAAAGAGGGGTTTGATGTTGGGCTGGAGATGTCTGGATCTCCCGCCGCATTTCGATCGATGATTGACGCGATGTGTCATGGTGGCAAGATTGCCATGTTGGGAATTCCATCGGAACCGATCGCGATCGATTGGAACAAGGTCGTCTTCAATATGCTCAACATACAAGGCATTTACGGTCGGGAAATGTACGAGACTTGGTACAAGATGACCGTGATGCTCGAAAGTGGTTTAGACATTAGTCCCGTGATTACGCATCGCTTTCACTATACGGAATTCGAGAAAGGGTTCGAAGTGATGAAGCAGGGGAATTCGGGCAAGGTTATACTCAATTGGACTTAGTCGCCAAAAGCGATTGGCATTTCCTTTCTTAACCTTCGGGTGGCATCTCATGCGCAACGTGGTCCGTTCGACTCTCGCCAACCTCTATGGCTTTGCAGTCCTGATGCCGAGCTTTGGGGGCTTGGGTTTCGGCATCCTGATCACGATCGCTTCGATGGCTTGTTCGAATGGTTTTGGGCAAGAATCAGAGCATAGAACCGCGGATGGGGCGAACCCTGCTGAGCTTGAGTTTTTTGAATCCAAGATACGTCCGATTTTGGCGAAGCATTGTTTGGAGTGCCATTCCGGAGCGGATGCCAAAGGAAGCTTGAGTCTGGAGCATGCACAAGGTTGGAGGAGTGCTGGGGTAATCGAATCGGGAAGCAGTGAGCAAAGCCGGTTGTTTCAAGTCGTTACTTCGCAGGATAGGGAAATTCGCATGCCTCCTGAACCGGCTCTGGCGTTGAGCAATCGGGAAATCGGATTGCTACGAGAGTGGATTGATTCAGGGGCATTTGATCCGCGCAGTGAAAGTGATGACAACGGAAGTCATCAGTCACAGGGGCCTAAAAAGCGGAGTCGGGTTTTTGAAATCACCCAAGCGGATCGATCGTATTGGGCTTTTCAACCTTTTCAGTCCTTGGAATCGAAACCAGAGGGACTCGGTGGCGAACAGCAATCTGCATCGAATCCGCTGGCGCGTCTAGAGGGCGGTTCGCTAGCCGCACCTCGAACGCAATTACGCCGATTGTTTCTCGATCTCTGGGGGATACCTCCGACATTTGAGCAAGTTGCGGCCTTCGAAGAAGATCCTTCTTCCGAGAATTGGAATCGATATGTAGATGAACTATTGGCTTCGCGATTTTATGCGGAACGATGGGGAAGCTATTGGCTAGACTGGGTTCGTTTTGCCGAGACGAACGGGTATGAGCGAGATGGGATCAAACCGAATGCTTGGAGGTATCGCGATTACGTCATCGATTCCTTGGAGCATGACAAGCCTTACGATCAATTTGTTATTGAGCAATTAGCCGGTGATCAGTGGGCTAAGGAACAAGGATGGACGGTTGAAAGTCATCCT
>CAIJIZ010000206.1 GCA_903820735.1 uncultured Pirellula sp. | reverse complement strand
TGGACGTATCGATCCAAGAAGGATGCGATCGATTCGTAGTCAAGACCACCCTCGCTCTGCATTTGCTCGCGTGCTTTGACTAGATCCTCCGGACGTATTTGGGTGAACGACTCAGAAAAGCTGTCCGGGGACTCAGGAACGTCAACTAACCGCTTTTGACAAAATTCACACGACTCAACATGAGTAAATACTCCCTCGAACTCCAATTCGGGGAGGTTACCGGTTGAAAAACTGCTTAGCTTGTCATTGGTTGGACAGGATGTAGCTCGGTTCATCGACTCTCGCTGCTCGCCCCTTGAAGTGAATACGCAAAGTAACGAAGTTCAACGGAGGCGTCAAAAAAATAAAAGCCTCCGATAGATGAATATCGCAGCCGCGCAACACGAAGTTCGTTAAATCAACCGAAGTCAACTAACAGCTCCCGCAGTTGCTTCATCACTCTGGCCTTGGCCATTCGAACATTGGGGGCGGAGACATTTAAAAACTGAGCTACTTCATGCGCAGGTCGGGACTCCAGTACGGTTAGCTCAAACATTCTCCAAGTTTGAGGCTGCACGGATTGCCGAACCACCTCACATGCTCGAGCTACAACATCCCTGACCACTTGTGATTCCGAGTGGTCAACTTCCTGGGATTCCTGGGATTCGCATGGCGCGCTGATTTCATTCAATACGAAATCTTGAACTGGCAGAGACTTCGCGCTCTGCCGGTGATAATCGCTGACTCGACGCCTTACTATGGTCCTTAACCAGCCTCGAAACGATCCGTTGGTATCCGTACGTTTGAAATTACCGATACCTGAGTACATCGTGCGGAGGGACTCTTGGAGAACCTCGTCGTGTGCGAGAGTGGGAAGTTTCTCGGCCCGAATCCAAAAGACCAGGAGCGGAGAATATACACGGACAAACGAGTCCCACCTCTGCGGGCTAAGTGCTTGCAGATCAGCGATTAAGCTCGTCGTCGTCGAATGAGTGGGGTTTTGGGTGTGAAAGTCCGCCATTGGGAATCCGCGGTGTCGGGTACTTATCGAATCTTCGATTTTGTGAATTTTGTCACATGTGGGAGCGAGGCGAAAGTAGTTTCCCAGAAAAAAATTTGCCCGAAACACGATGCAAACCAGAGATCACTGCTTACTAAATGCACTCGAATCACGGTGTTTGAGAAATACCTGTTGCGCGATTGCGATAGAGATTTGCGTACACCGAAGGACGTAGCTTACAAGCGGCGAGCCATGAACCCCGCTCGTGGCTATCTCCTGCACCCCCATTTCTAAAACCAATCACCCAGTAAAGGATACGAATTTATGACAAGAACTAAGCCGCAATCCAGGCTCCTCGGTAATACGAAGTTGAGCCGACGGTTGCTGTTAGGATTGATGATAGCTTCTGGCGTGCCAATCGCCGGTTGCACGAATTCGAACAGTACAGAAACGGCCTCGCTGCCTAACGCACAAATAGATGGAACTCCAGTTAGTACGAAACGCGATACGAAATCCTTGAATTTGCTTATTCAGGATGCGCGTCAAAAGTATGAGGAGTCTATCCAGCAACGCACTGCCGCCATCAATCGTTTCATCAACTCGCGAATCTCGGGTGTGAAACCATTCTCAGAAGAGTGCACAAGTTTATACGCAAAGTACAAAATAATTCGTGGCCAAGGTGAAATTTACATCAAGCGATCTTTTAGCGAAAAGGTATTCTCGGACGCGGAACTTGCGAGTGTCTTGCAGCAGACGATAGAGAATTGCGTCAAAGATCTCGAGCAAATCGAGAACGAACTCGCTGTAAGCCTTGAGCAAGCAATTATCGGTGAGACGCTGACTGAAGATCGTAAGAATTTGGCAATTCAGTCCTTCCGTGAATCAATGCTAGTTCTGCGTAACTCTTTGACAACGGAGACGGGACAGGCCGTGGCAAGCATGCTTGCCACGGAAATAGTAACCTACCTAACGGTTCAAACCCTTACGTCACTTGGAGTCTCTGGAACTATCTTGGCCACTGGCACGACGTTTTCCTGGTGGACGTTCGGAGCATCGCTTGTTCTGGCCGTTGGCTTCGATTACCTGTGGAATTGGTTTGACGACCCGGCGGGAGACATACGTCGAGAAACCATTACTCAATTATCGAAACTCTCCGGTAGGTTGACATCGACTGTTCAAGGTGAACTCGGCAAGTTCCTTGAACAACGGGCAAGCCTTTGGGAAAAGATTGCGGAATCCAAATAGAGGTGAAGAAAAGCATGAATACGAAACGAATCATAACCTGTTTAGTGATTGCAGTCGTTGTACTGCCGCTTTCGCAAGTCGCAGCAAATCCTCCAGCGATCGCGATACGCGAGGTTGTAGAGTACTTGATGAAAAAGAGTTCCGGACTTGCCGCCAAGGGAGCCCAAGCGGTCACGAGTCAAGTAACCGAGGTAGTTACCAAGTATGGACCTGATGCCTTACCGTTTCTACGGAAAGCAGGGCCAGATGGTCTTCAGATTCTTGATAACGCTGGGGCGAATGCTCCCGACGTTATCAAGCTCGTTTTAAAACGTGGGAACGAAGCTGTTCGTGTTATCTCGAAACCACGCAATATGGCGATCTTCATCAAGCATGGTGACAACGCAGTCGAAGCGTTGGCTAAGCATCCGGGCTTGGCAGAAGATTTGATCGAGCGGTTTGGCAGCAGTGGTGCCACTGCAATGACCAAAGTCTCTCGGGTCAATGCACAGCACCTAGCGATCCTCGCTAAGAAGGATCCTGTCATGGCATCGGGGCAAGCTGACCAATTACTGAAAATCGTTGGTAAGTACGGCGATAATGCGGCAGAATTTATTTGGAAAAACAAGGTCGTACTTGCGTCGAGTGCTGTTTTAGCCGCGTTCCTAGCAGACCCCGAACCCTATCTAACCGGTGCAAAGGATTTGGCCTCCGCGGGAGTAACGGCCGCAACCCCGGTCGTAGCCTCCTGGGGCAATTCGATAGCACAAAGCACGCTTCCGATTTTTGTAGCAAGCCTGCTGGCACTCTACTTCATCGGACCTCAACTACTACGACGAATTCGGCGTTTTGTACGCAACCCATAGTCGCTCAGTAACTAATCAACAAATAGAAAAAGGCAAACCTTTCAATGAACATTCCAAACGCAAATTCGAAATCAAGTCTCAACCGTACGTCACGCTCCATCATCCAAGATATTTTGGTCACGATCATAGCTTTGAGCTTGCTGTACTCATCGTCCGACCAAGCCATGTCTCAGGTGAAGCAATCGCCGCTGGTCAGCCGAGCAGCGACTGGAATAGTAGTGGATTCAATGATAGATGTGCTATCAGCA
>CAIJIZ010000205.1 GCA_903820735.1 uncultured Pirellula sp. | reverse complement strand
TGCTTTAGCCGTCATCAATTTCCTACATACCAATCCATCGAGTTCATCACCCAGTCGCCCGAGCTCGGAAGGTGAAGGTGGATCCTTTCAATATCCGGATGTCGATAACGATGGAACTATCAGCCCCTTAGACGTGCTCGGCGTTGTTGACCTGATCAATGCCAATGCTCCTCCACCCCAAATACCTTTGGTCTCGGGCGAAGACGATTCATTCCTCCCCCTCGACGCGGTTCTTCAATCCGACGAAGTCTCCAAGCTCCTGCAACGGGCTTCCATGGCCACTCCCAGCAACGATGCGATTATCGCCATCGTCGATCGAGCCGGCCAAATCTTGGGCGTCCGAGCCGAATCGGACGTTCTAGCAACCTACGCGGGACGCACGGAAGAACTCGTGTTCGCTATCGATGGTGCGGTTGCAAAAGCCCGCACGGCGGCTTTCTTTTCTAACAACCAAGCCCCTCTGACTTCACGAACCGTCAGATTCATCAGTCAATCAACCGTAACACAGCGTGAAGTCGAATCGAATCCTAACCTGCTCGATAAAGAATCGGTTTGGCGTGGACCAGGCTTTGTTGCACCTATCGGGGTCGGAGGTCACTTTCCTCCCACCATTTCAAATACCCCCTTGGTCGATTTGTTCGCGATCGAACACCAAAGTCGCGATAGCTCGACCCATCCTGGTTTCGATGGCATCAAAGGTTTCGGAGGGGACGATGTTTCTCTCTCTCGACGTTTCAATGTAAACCCAGCCTTCGTCGCTACCGCCGCTACTGACTACATGAAACTCTTCCCTGAATCCTACGGCACACAATCTGGGATTCTAGGACGAGCACAAAGCCGAGGCATCGCGACACTGCCTGGCGGAATCCCTCTTTATCGCCAAATCAAAAACGCCGCAGGTCAAGTCATGCGGGTCGACCTCATCGGAGGAGTGGGGGTCTTCTTCCCAGGACCAAACGGATTCGCTTCCTATGAACAAGGCTTCGAACACAGCACCGTTCGAGCAGCGAACAACTTGGCACCTCAATCGGAGACCGACCGGCTAAATGCAAGCCGCGTGTTGGAAGCCGAGTTCATTGCATTCTTCACCGCCGGTGGCACCACCTTCGGCCCAAATGCCACCCCCGTTGAGAACCTCATCCCAGCCCCTCTGAAAGCCTCCATTCCCGATTTACCAGATATCCGAGGCATCAGCGGACGCATTGACTTAGTGGGCATCACCCTCGAAATCTTTGGGCCACACCCAACCCGTTTTAATCCTTCATCCGGTCAGCAACAACTACTCCAAGTAGGCCAATCTCTAGGATTCGCAAACGGTGCAAATTCAGGTGCCGATCAAGCAGTACTTCCGGGAGTCGCACCAGCAAACCTCGCAAAACAAGGGCAAGCCGTCCCCGAAGGGTGGCTCGTTCGCCCCCACGACTCACTAGTCGATCCGCTGAAAGCCTCCGATGTTCAACAAGTGATCCAAGAGGGCATTGCACAAGCCGCAGTTACGCGAGCGGCCATTCGACTCGATGCGAACTTTCGCCCAGGAGCTCGCACTCGCATGGTCTTCGCCGTCAGCGATTCCTCCGGCGAAGTCCTCGGTCTGTACCGCATGCCCGACGCGACCGTCTTCTCTATCGATGTCGCTGTAGCCAAGAGCCGCAACACGGTTTACTACGCAAGCGATCGCTTGCAAGATCCCGACGAAGTCGACGCGAACAACGATGGTGCCCAAGACGTACCGCGAAATACCGCTTTTACAAACCGCACCTTTCGCTTCCTCGCAGCACCCCGTTTCCCAACCGGCGCTGAGAATACTCAACCTGGCGATTTTAGCATCCTCAATATGCCAGGCATCAATCCACTGACCGCCGAAAACTCCAGCCCCAACGCTCCACTCCCTGCGTCCCTGTACGCCAATCCAGCGACCGCAAGCGTCGTTGCTTTCGACGCTTTCAATGCATCTCGCAATTTCCGAGATCCCGCCAATATCGCAAATCAAAACGGCATTGTTTTCTTCCCCGGTAGCTCGCCACTCTATAAGCCTGCCTCTGTCCTAGTCGGTGGCTTTGGTGTCTCCGGCGACGGAGTCGATCAAGACGACGTTGTCACCAGCGTCGGCGAACTTTCTCTTACGGCACCTGCCAACCTTCGAGCCGACCAGTACTTCGTCTCCGGCGTGCGACTCCCCTACCAGAAGTTCAATCGCAACCCCCTCGCATAACTTAAAAGGTTCCCGCCTCTCACCTCCCGCCTCCCGCCTCTCACCTCTAGCCTCCCGCCTCTCGCCGCTAGCCCAATACCTATAGCCATCCGCTTGGCACCCCTTCTCCCGCGGGCGGGAGCAAGGGGCGGGGGGGATGAGGGTGGGAAGAGCACTGAACGACGCCTTAAACTGCTTGTTGCGCTAAATTATGAGCAAGGTTTGGATGATAGTTTTCGAACTCCATGCGGTTCGCAAAACACAAACTGCGCGTGTTCACCCACCTCATCCCCCGACCCCTTCTCCTCCCCTGGGAGGAGAAGGGGAGTAACGATTAAGTAGGTTTTATCCCTAATTCCCTTGTCTGACCGCGTGAAGCGATCATGGGTACGAATTGATATTCAAAGGCGATAAACCTTATACGCTTGGCACCCCTTCTCCCGCGGGCGGGAGCAAGGG
>CAIJIZ010000204.1 GCA_903820735.1 uncultured Pirellula sp. | reverse complement strand
TGACTAAGTTGGTGGATCGCATTGGCGATGACTTCTTTGCCTGTACCCGTCTCTCCTAGGAGCAAAACCGATGCGTTGGTTTTAGCAACTCGCTTGGTCAGAAAAGCCACTTTTTGCATCGCTGGAGACGAACCGATCACGCCGGGAAGGAACTCGCGCGGCCCTCCCCATTGCTGCCCTTCGTCATGCCCTGCGTTCGCCATTTCGATCCGACTCTAATCCCAAAATTCCTAGCCGGTCGGTTCGTTCACAATGCTCTTTCCGCGATCGATCCCACAGGCGGATTTCACGCCGCTTACGGATTCGTCTCGGACTGCCGACCATACTCTGCGTCGATCGCATCGAGAACTCGGCCAACGACAATGCGGGTGACCGGCTCGGTTTCCCCGCGTGTGTTATAAACATCGTACTGGCCGTTGATCATATCGGTAGAGATCAATAGCCCAAATCTTTGCACGGATTGCACAAAAATTTGGCTTGCTTGCTCGCGACGCTTCGCCGGCTCCTGGGCATCCGATGCTATCCGAAGCAAATTCTGTTGTTCAGCTTGCGTATCAGCTAACCGAATGGAGACCCCTGACCCATCGCTAATCTCTTCCTGCGGAAATCGTTGACGGAAGTAATTCGCTGCGTTTTCCTTCCATCCAACACGGTCTGCTGCGGTCGTTCGCGGATAGCCCAACACATCATCCATGCGGTGGACTATGTCCCCAAAACCATCGATCGATGGCGGAACAGAACCCACAATCACTCCAGGATCAGAATTCGCTACGGAGTGCTCAAGGCTGCTTAGAGAATCAGCAAGTAAGGCAATCGGTACGGTCGATGTCGATGGATTGATTCGTATTCTTTGAACCAATTGACCTAGGTCCAAATCGCGAAGGTGATCTAGGATGAAAATTGCTTCTACTGGGGTGGCGTTTCGTAACGTATTGAATACGTCGTCCACGGAGGAGGCTTCGACGTACCGAAATCCCATTTGCTCAACAAGCTGATGCATGTGGGATCGCAATGAGGGGCTTGCTCCGACGATCATGACCATTGGGTCAGCCATTAGTCGCTGCATTTCTCGACCTACGAAATCGACTCGACTGGATCCTTGAAATCCCGCAGGTTCACTTCGTGCAGCGTTTGCAGGAGCAATGCTGGAAGTAAGGGTAGTTCGCTCTTGGTTGGAATCGGTCGAGACGGTTCTAAGTTGTCGCTGATCGAGCAATGAGTTCATTAAAGCGATTGCGGCCGGATAGCGGACTTGAGGATCTCCCGAATTCGCTGCTTGTACCAATCGTTCTCGCACGGGTGGTGGCATAAGCTTACCTTGCCATCGCGCCAGATTGGTAACAGCAAGGGACTTCGCTCCGCGTAAAGATTCTTGTTCGGCCGCATCCCAGATCAGGCATGCAAATTCGTGGCTATCGCGTAGAGTGCTTGGAACCAGCGACTGAAAATGCTCAGAAGCGGTCAATTCTCGTGTGCCTTCGTGCGAGAACTTTTCCATAATGGCAACGATTGCTTTGGCAGAGACCGCGTCTCCGCTAGACTCTGATCTGAGCGTTGCGATGGCGGCTTGAGAAGCTCTCGTGAGAGCTTGTTCTGCCGCGTTAGCGTTTGCGGGCTTTACGCTGGCTGAATCTTCACCTAAGGCCCAAGTTGTTTGCGTGCGGACGTCATTGAGTTTCGTCAGTTGTCGATATTGATCCAAGGATCGGTTGAGAATGGTTGCTGCATATTCATAGGATTGCTTGGCGTTGGGGATTGATTTGCCCCGTGCGATCAAAGAATCGCTGATTCCTTGTCGTGTCGCTTCGCTGACCGAAGGGTCGTAAAGGGCTGCTAGCAATTCCGGCCCCATATCTGCTTGGGGAGATCGATTGACCAATCGAATTAATCGTTCTCTCGAATCGGTGTTTTGGGTTGTCATGGCGGCTTGCCATGCTCGGGTGGTTTGCGGTCCGAGCAGTGAGAAGGCTTCCACCATCGAAGGAGTGGGAACCAATCCATTCGGACGCATCACTGCATTGAGGATCGCAGCAATTCCAGAATCGCCTGCGGCCCGAAGTCCGTCGTATCCTCGCAGTCTCTCCGCTTGTTCTGGACTTGTTAAACGTATGACGTGTCGTTGTAGGTTTGCCGGCGAATGGATCTCCTGATCAGCGAGTTGACGCAACTTGGCAATCGTTTGCTGATGTTCTGGACGGAAGGATTTCGGATTGGATTCGATAGCGCCGATCGCTCGTGCCCCGGCGGACTGCAGGATTTCGATTGCCGAAGGACCGTCGAGAGGAAGCTTAGCGATTTCATCCAACCAGGCACCGGCCTCATCCCAACGCCGAATCCTTGTCATCCAATCCAGAGCTTTCCCGAGTTCCTTGGGTGTCGTTGGCGGATTGGCTCGCAACGACCGAACGACAGCGTTGGTTTCATTCGGATCGAGTGCTGACCGCGAAGATGGGTTCGCCGCAGGCGTGATCGTTGGAGTCGTTCCAAAACCGGGATCCCCAAAAGGGTCTTGGCCGTTGACATCGTTCGATTGCGAGTAGACGCAAGTCAACGCGAAACTGACTCCCAAAAGATTCAAAAGCAGCCGACGAGCAGGCCGGCGAGTACGATGCGTGAACTTGTGGGTTGTCGCAGAAACAACTAAGTTTGCTTTGGAACGATCGAAATGGCTGGTCATTCGGATTCGCTGATCATTTCAAGGTCAAGGGTCAGGTTGCAAATTTGTTGGGGCTAGCATCCTGCCAAGCCCTCACAGTTTAACATCTTCTACCCGAGGATTCTAAACGTCAAAGTCGATTTATTCGCGAAAGTTTATCGAGCTCACCCATTTCGCTACTGGGCGTTCGCAAGAATACGCGGGCTAATCGGCAAGACTTGCCGAAGAAACCTTCGCATCCGTGCGAGGATCAACGTGACGGGATTGAATTTACCAGTCCGTCCCTTAAAACCGGGAATTCGTTACACTGTGGTGAGTGCTCGACTGGGCCATCCCGCTTCTATTTTCGCCTCAAGGCACCGTCCCCCATGACAGGATCCGCCACCTCGCTCGATTTATCGGATGCATTAGCCAAATTTGGCTTGCAGAATTTCCGGCGTGGGCAAAAAGAAGTCATCGAGCATATTATCTCCGGCAAAGATTGCCTATGCGTTATGCCCACCGGAGGCGGTAAAAGCCTCTGTTACCAGCTTCCAAGTTTGGTGCGGCCTGGCCTTACTATCGTCGTCTCCCCGCTGATCGCCTTGATGAAAGACCAAGTTGACGGGCTGGAACGACGAGGGATTCGCGCGACGCTGATCAACAGCTCGCTGACGATGCAAGAACAAGCCGAGCGGCTTGATCAAGTCGCGGCTGGTAAGTTCTCGTTGGTATATGTTGCTCCAGAGAGACTTCGAAACCAGAAATTCCTCGATGCGATCCGAGCTACCCCGATCCAACTTTTGGCGATTGACGAAGCCCACTGCATCAGCGAATGGGGGCACGATTTCCGACCTGACTACCACCGTTTAGGCCGCTTTCGCGAGGCTCTTGGCAATGTTCAAACGATCGCTCTGACCGCCACAGCGACTCCTCGGGTCCGGAAGGACATTCTCGATAGCCTTCAGTTGAGCACGGCCAGGACGTTCATCACGGGATTCGCTCGCGATAATCTCTACTTCGGCTCGGTCTATAGCATGAGCGACCGCGACAAGGATAAGAACTTGATCGAGTTCCTCGAAGGCCGCGATGAATCGGGGATCATCTACGTTGCAACACGCAAACGATGTGAGACTCTAGTAGAGAAACTCACCGAGGATCTGAAACTTCCCGTGGCTGCTTACCACGCCGGTTTGCTCCCCGAGCAGCGCAAGCATGTTCAAGATCAGTTCATGGCCGGCAAGCTCAAGGCGATCGTAGCTACGAATGCTTTTGGAATGGGGATCGATAAATCGGATCTGCGTTACGTCATCCATTACAACATGCCAGGGACACTTGAAGCCTATTATCAAGAAGCAGGCCGGGCCGGACGCGATGGTCTCCTCTCGCAATGTGTTCTTCTGTTTAGCCCCCAAGATCGCTACATCCAAGAGTTCTTCATTGAGAATGCAAACCCGTCGAAGGAGATACTTCAGTCGGTTTACGATTTTCTACTCAGTTGCGAAGAAGATCCCATCGAATTGACTGCCGAGGAAATACGTGAGAAGATCGATCGATCCACCACTGCCGAAGCGGTCAACTCAGCTTTGCAAATCCTCGGCAGAACCGGCGTACTTGAACGATTGGAAGTCGCCGGTGGTTTGGCGATGTTTCGTCTTTCCAATCGATTATCGACGTTTATTGATCTGCTGCCACGCGACGCATCCGCAAGACGAAACGTTTTACGAACGGTAGAAAAGGCGATCGGTGATCGCAGAGACGAAGCTGTATACATCCATCCCCGATGGTTGATGGAGCAGTTGCAGATGGATCGCGATACGATGAACCGACATCTGCGGGAGCTCAATAAGCTTGAAGATTTTGAGTATGTCCCTCCTTTCCGCGGGCGTGCAATTCATTTCCGTCGCAAGGACGTTCACTTCAATGATCTGAAGATCGATCACGGGGCGCTAGCCGCCCGCAAGAAAGCGGACTACGAGAAGCTCGATCAAATGGTCGCTTATGCCCGGTCGAAGTCGTGCCGACAAAAGACGATTTTGCTCTACTTCGGTGACGCGTCTGCTTCTGATTGCAATATTTGCGATCGCTGCCAAGGCCGATCGGGGTGGCCCAAGCTTCCGAAACAGCGCGCCGTTAAGCCGCCTGATGTTATCGCATTGCCTTCTGCAACTGAACTCGGCCCGACCGCAGTGCCGACCGCTGTATCTACCGACGTGACTCCTAGCATCGAGCTTGTGAAACCATCACCAGAGCGCGAAGAACCTCATCAGGAGCCCCCTACTGTTGCAAGCGTACCACCAAACGTAGAAACCAAGAAAAACGCCGAAACAAAGAAGTCTTCGAGTGGCAAAAAACAGCCGGTGGAGATCTCCGCCGATGTGCAACGCAAAGCGATTCAAACCGTGCAGTTGCTGCTCAACGCAATCGAACGAACCCACGGCTACCTGAGCAAAACGGTGCTTGCTCAACATTTTGCGGGGACGGCGAGCAAGTCCGTAACGGGGTTGCGACTCGAACGACTTCCTGAATTCGGTGTGTTAAAACCTTGGAAGAAAACTCATTCAGCACAAGCCCTCGAAGTGATGCTTGAGGGCGGATTGTTAGCACAAGCCGAGTTTAAACTCGGTAAGCAGACGTTAGTTCTTACGGAAGTGGGTAAATCCTGCAGGGCGGATGCCGGTGCGATTCCGAAACAGGTTGCCGACTTCTTTGCTAACGCTTGGCAAGTAAGCGACGCAAGTCAGACCGCACTTGAGCTTCCTAAGCAATCGGCGAAGCAGCGGGAGGCGACATGGGAACCAAGCCCGCCGGCCTCCCCGCCCAGCCAATCCACTCCGCCCAGCCAATCCACTCCGCCCAGCCAATCCACTCCGCCCAGCCAATCCACTCCGCCCAGCCAATCTGCGACGCCCAGCCAGAGTGCTGCGTCCAACCAGAGCGCTGAGACGGCTCCGTCAGGTTCGCCGGTCCCAAGATCCGTAGAGGAACTTCCTGTTCCCCAAGCAAACGATGCTCAGAGTACGGCTTCCGGTGCCTCGGTTCTTTCCGATTGGCAGTGGACTGTGCGGCTTGTTAAACACGGTTATCGTTTGGGTGAGATCGCATTGATCCGAGGGAAAACGCCCGATGGCGTACTCGCCGATTTAACCATTGCATTGCAGCTGGATGAGCGATTCGAGATCCGCTCACTTTTTGATGCACGGACGTTTTTAACGATCGAGGAACTCGCTAAAGCAGCGAGCTTGCCGGAGAAACCACCCACGCTTTTACTTGTCTTTTCTGGCCTGTGGGACTTTGTTTTAGAATGGTTAAAAGCGACGAAAGCTTTAAAATAAGTTAGGCTTGCAATTCCTCAGTCCACCGGCCTGACCCCTTCATTCGACCGTCAAACCAATCATCCGCTATGAGCGAACCATCGCAAGGTGACCGACCCAATTCGGTACCTCCAATTGTTGCAGGCCCCGGTAAAAACAACCCCGGTAAAAACAACCCCACTATAAATGATCCCGGGGTAGTTGAACCTGAACGAAGCCATCTGCTGGACATGTCTAGCGAAGGCCTTACGGCTTGGCTCGTCGAGCGAGGGTGGCCGAAGTTCCGATCTGCTCAAATACAACGCTGGATTAACCAGCGCCGGGCCAAGCGATTCGATGACATGACGGATCTTCCGAAGGATCTTCGCAAGCAACTCGATACACATTTCGATCTGTTTCGAACAACGCTTGTCGCGCACCAACAAGCCAACGACGGAACAGAAAAACTACTTTTGCAGTTGGCTGACGGAGGAAGGATCGAGTGCGTATTGTTGCGTGACGGTCCGCGTCGTTCGATTTGCATCAGTAGCCAAGTCGGTTGTGCGATGGGATGCGTGTTTTGTGCAAGCGGTCTTGATGGGGTGGAGCGTAATCTCACGCGTGGTGAAATCCTCGAACAGATGTTGAAATTGCAGCATTTGCTAGAGGTCGACGAGCGATTAAGCCATATCGTCATGATGGGGATGGGTGAACCGCTTGCGAATTTGCCACGCGTCTTGGATGCGTTATCGGTTGCTAAAGATCCCGACTTGGGACTAGGGATTTCCCCGCGTCGAATCACCATCAGCACGGTCGGTCTACCACCGGCGATCGACAAACTCGCCGCCTCTGATGCGCCTTACCATTTGGCGATTAGTTTGCATGCTCCGAACGATCCGCTTCGCAATCGCCTTGTGCCAGTCAATAAGTCGATCGGCATCCGAGCGATTATCGAAGCCGCTGACCGTTACTTTGCAAAAACCAAGCGACGGCTCACTTTTGAATATGTTTTGCTTGGTGATTTAAACGACTCGCCTGCTTGCGCCCAAGAGCTCGTACAGTTGCTCAGGCACCGGACCGCAATGTTAAACGTCATTCCCTACAATCCGGTACCCGGGTTGCCTTACCAAACGCCGTCGTCCACGGCTGTCCACCAGTTTCGTAAAATCCTGCTCGACGGTGGGATCAACGTGATGTTTAGGCAACGAAAAGGGGATGAAATCCAAGCTGCATGCGGGCAATTGCGACGACTTCGCGAACGAGAACCGCAAATCGTCTCGATCGGCAGTTCTTCTGTAACCGATTCAAATTGATCGTTTTGAGAATACGCAATCTTGGTAATCGACTGCCAATGGGTGTTTAGCGGTTTCAAGACTGTGAAGATTGGGTTACACTAACGAGCCTTCTGGGTTCGGTTCGTCGTTCCGGTAAAAAGCTTGCGTATGAGTGAATTGTATCACGAGTGTGGGGTAGCGGCCGTCTACCACCTTCCATCCGCCCCCGAAAGCCCGCTCTGCAGCGGAATCGGCATCGAGGCGACTTCGTACCTGCTTCCAAGGATGCTTCAAGACATCCAAAATCGTGGGCAGCTTGCCGCTGGCATGACGAGCTTCAACCCCCAGCGATCGCTGTTGCTCGAAACCCACAAAGATATCGGAACCGTCAGCGAAGTTTTCAGACTCTCGCACCGTGGCAAGCATGAAGCGATCATGCAACAGTTGGTCGGTTCTGCTGCCATTGGGCACGTCCGTTACGCGACTTGCGGTCAAGACGACAAGAACTATGCTCAACCCTTTGAACGCCAACATATCCACAAGCATAAATGGTTTTCATTTTGCTTTAACGGACAATTAGCTAACTATCTTGAGCTTCGCGAAAAATTGACCCGCGAAGGGGATCATCACTTAGCGAGAGACACAGATACCGAAATCATTTTGCATGAGATAGGGCGCGAATTGACCGTCAATCCCACCCTCTCTTTAATCGATGTTTTTGCGAATGCGGCTAAAGGCTTCGATGGAGCTTATTCCCTGGCGCTCCTGACCGCCAAGGGAGAGTTGCTCCTCGCTCGCGATCCTCAAGGGATCAAACCGATGTGCTATGCTTTCGACGGCTCGCTATTCGCTGCCGCGAGTGAGAGTGTTGCCTTGTTTAATCTCGGCTTCGACCGCACGATGATTCATTCTCTGCAACCTGGCACTTGCATGCTCGTAACTCCGCAGGGAATCGAGCAGCGGAAATACGTGCCGGATCAACCACCTGCCCACTGCTTCTTCGAGTGGATCTATTTTGCGAACGTCGCAAGTACCCTCGATGATCGCAGCGTCTACCTCTCTCGCACGCGACTCGGAGAAGAACTCGCCCGCATTGAGTTAGCTCGAAAAGAAATTGAAATCGATAGCGATACTATTGTTGTACCCGTTCCAGATACGAGCAAAGCCGCTGCAGATGCGATGGCTTATCACTTGCGAATCCCTTGTCGCGAAGGTCTGATTCGCAATCGGTATTCCGGTAGGACGTTCATCGAAGGGAACCGGGCTCGAAAAGTAAAGGCATCGATGAAGTACACTCCGCTTCGAGAAGTACTCGAAGGCAAGCGAGTGATTTTGGTCGAAGACTCCATTGTTCGAGCGACCACGATGAAGGTGCTTTTGAACCGAATTCGTGAACTCGGCGGCGCCAAAGAAATCCACGTACGAGTCGCTTGCCCACCCATTATCGCACCCTGCTTCTACGGGATCGATATGTCGACTATCGATGAACTCTACGCCCCTAGGTTCCTCGCGGACGGCGGTTTGACTGAAGAAGCCCAACGGAAAATGGCAGAGAATCTCGAATGCGATTCCCTGAGGTACCTCCCTGTTGAATCCATCGCTAAAGCGATCGACTTGCCTCGCAATCACCTGTGCCAAGCTTGTATTACCGGAGAATATCCAACCCCACATGGGCAACGGCTCTACAGCCTAGCACAAGCGAATCATCAGGCGGGAAATCCATCGGAACGAACGTACGGCGGATAAGTCGCATCTCGAAGCCAACGCAAAGCATCAGCATTTCGCTGACTTACGTTTCTTGCCGATGCTACCACGCTGTGCGACTTTCTCCAACGTTTCGATAATGTGGGGGACTTGGCAATCATTATCTCCCAAGTCCGCTTGGATGCTACCAAGCTTTTTGGCAACTTTGATCACCTCCCGAGTCAATGGCGCTACGTACGTGCCTATCGCGATCAAACAAGCGTTCATCTGGTATCGGACGAGATCACTTTCGGTTTGAATCTTTGATGCGATGCGACCGATCAAGACTTTCAATCCATCGAGATCGAGTTGATCGTCGGGGGTGATCGATACGATGCTTGATATCGTCCCCCATCCTGCCGTCGCGACGAGTTCCTTTTTCGATTCGATCCACTCGTGAGCTAGTTCCCAACCGTGAGCGCTGCCCGATGCAACCCACGGAACGGTCCAGCTTGCAAGTGACCTACAATTGGCTTTTGACATCCAGTTCTTCAAGTCTTTCTTCGTCATCTTGGCGTCGTCGGCGATCAATCCGGCCAAGTACATCGCGTCGTAGACCCCCGATGCATAGAGCAGCAACGCAAGTTGATAGTCTTTCTTAATCCGCTTGACGATTTTCTGCATGTCGCCAATCTTGGCCCCGAAACAAGGCTCCTTAACTCCATGTTTCATCAAAATGCGTTTGTAGCTGTCGGAGCCAAGCCCTTTTAGTTCTTCGAGGATCTCGTCACACGTTTGATTTGTTGACATCGGTGAACTCCTGTTTGATTCGCAGATGATAGGATGCAGGTCAGGGACGGGAACCATTTTAATAGCTCGTCCTGTATTAGGTTCTTCCGGATATCGCTTGGGTGCAAGCGTCATAGAAGGGGCTGAAGTCCTTCAACTGATCCAGTTTTACCACAAAGCTTGCCGATAAGCACAGATTGGCCAACGGCCACTGCGCACTTATTGGTAACCCGAAGTGTCAACGAGGGAGCTACCGTACCCGCCCCATCGCTCATTGGTTTGGTCAACAATCCTCAGTCACCTCGCCGAGCCGCCGGCTTACCATTGCGTGTCCAACGGCCACTGCACACTTATTGGTAACCCGAAGTGTCAACGAGGGAGCTACCGTACCCGCTCCATCGCTCATTGGTTTCGTCAACCATCCTCAGTCACCTCGCCGAGCCGCCGGCTTACCAATGCGTGGCCAACGGCCATTGCGCACTTATTGGTAACCCGAAGTGTCAACGAGGGAGCTACCGTACCCGCTCCATCGCTCATTGGTTTCGTCAACGTTCCTCAGTC